>JAKBQS010000022.1 GCA_021835105.1 Microcaldota archaeon | reverse complement strand
TGTCTGCAAGCTCCGCGCTTATTTTCTGCTTCTCTACCGAAAGCTTCTTGAGTATTTCCTCTTCTTTCTTCTCGTTCTCCTTTACGAATGCCTTAGCTTCCTCTATCCCTTTCTCCACTAGGTAGCCTGCGCCTATGTACGTAAGTACGGTGCTGCTCTCTGCTATCTTTGCATGCACATATGTCCCTCCCTCGCAATTGATCAGCGTGCTGCTCCCCTTTATTGAACCGTATGTGTCAAGGAACTCTATGTTCTTGCGCAATCCTGAGAGCCCTATCGTGTATGTGGCTAGCTCATCGTTTATGACTTCGTACTGCTGTGAATATAGGCGCTCCAGGTACCTGAGCTGCGCTATGGCGTCTTCCCTCTTTATCTCCTTTGAATCTGATTCATTCTCTGGCATAAGTATCAATAGCTAATCCGCTTCTTAGCTTATAAATCTAATCCTTCTGATATCCTTGCCATCTCAAATCCAGTAGTCTTTTCTCCGACAAGAAGGCCCTTGCTGTTTGATATTGCACAGAGCCCTATGCTTAATGATCCTGTATTCGCGGTAGACTGGGATACGTACTTGAAGATGCCGCGGAGCTTCGCGAGCTCCTCTTCGGCGGCCATGTTGTTGGCCACAAGCCCCTTGTTGGTGAGTATGTTGTTTGCCCCTACTGTCCTGAATCCGCCGATTGACATCCGCACCGTCTCCACATCAAGCGCCTTGCCTATTTCAGCCTCCTCCCTGTCTGTGAATTCGGGATTGATTATTGCGACTTTGTCGTTTGCAAGTATGTTATTGCCCAGCGCGTTGAGCGGTGTCTCCAGCACCCTTACGTTTATGCTTATCTTACTGAATCTCTCAAGCTCCATCCTTGATATGAACTCTGGAAGTAGTATGCAGTTTGAATTTGCAACAGAGTAAAGGCCGATTAGATCTGATCCGTCTATGCTTGCCCTTGCTACGTCTGCACCCAATGCTTCCTTTATTGATCTCTCGCCTGATTCGCTCAGGCGTGTGCCTGCGATTACTATATCCTCAGTGGACCTTGCAAAAGCTCCTACATATTCGCTGCCGATTATGTTGTTTTTGACTATACCCATCATTCAACCTTTCTGTGCAGGAACAGTATCGCTTTTCTGCTGCTTTGGCTGTTGCTGCTTTGGCTTCGCAGAATCATTCTTTTTGGGTTCCGGAACCTTGGCACTCTTTTCAGCGACAGATGCTGACTTTGCTGCAGAATCTTTCTTTGCCGGTTTCTGCTGCGGGGCTTCCTGCTGGGGTTTTGGAGCATTTGGTATCGTAACGTCAGTTTTGTCCCCTTTCTTCTCGACGACTACCGCCAGCTTGGGCATGTGGCCGTTTATCAGAGAATTGAGCTTATTGCTAAGATTAGGATTTATCGTGACATCATCAGGATTTATCTTCATGCTCCTGGCTACCATCTTTCTTATGTGGTCAGCAGCTATGCGCCTTCGCCTTGTGGTATGCACCTTCAGCAGCCTTCTCCTTAGGTTTATCTTCATCTGTGTAGTTGCCATTTGATCACTTCATGCCTTTATCCTGAGTTTCCGCCTGCGCCAATCGCGCTGGTTCTTGTTGTACTGGATTCGCCTGTGGGTCTTTAGTATGGCAAGTACCGGTATCCGGCCATTCTCCTTTAGCTTCTTGCCAAGCATGCTCTTCTTTAACTGTGATTTCTTTCCCATTTGTTTCATCTCATTTGTGCCTGAATTCAATCTTAGTATCTGGTTTGGAGGTTAACTTATATAAAACATCCTTGAGCTGTTCCTCGGTTATCTTCCCCGCCATCCTCTTTGACTGGGCCGTTGCTATTATGAGGTCGAGCATCTGCATGTAAAGTGTGTAATTTGACATGCGAACGTTCATAAGCCTCTCATATGCAGGTATATCCATGAATCTGCGGGCGGTCTCCCTCTTCTCCTTTTCCACCTGAAGTTCCTTGAGGCGCTTTGCCCATGCCTTCTTCAGCTTTGCATCCTCCGGTTCGCTCTGAGCTTCTGGCACTTTAGCCACCTTTCATTATCTCATTTGCGGTACTGTCAAGGAACGACCTTCCTTTTGGCGTTATCTCTCTTCCCTTTCTGGTCTTTTTTAGATAGCCCTGCTTCTCAAGTGTATCGAATGCGTCCTTTATTATGCTCCCTCCTGCACGCGCAGTATGATGCCTCCTTACCAGATGGTTGCGCTTGTTGCTGTATTTTGACCGCAATTTGGAGACTCCCAGAGGACCGTTCATGTATATCTGTCGCAGTATTGATGCGCAGCGTATGTACCAGAAATTCTTCTGCGACGGAATCCTTTCCCTTCCATAGCCGCTCTTCACGTATTTTACGTACTCGGGCTTCTTTATCCCTGAATCCTCGAGTTTCTTCGCAGCAAGATTGATAAGCCTCTCACTATCGACTTCATATATGTTTGCCATTGAAGCACCGTACTAAAAAGCACTTATCATATCTGCATATGGATATATATTTATTGCTATGATATTATTCACGATAATCTTAAGGAGTAGTGGTTATGTGAAAATGACAGTAGAGGAAGATGATTCTGGAAGCCTTATACTCAAGTTTAGCGAAAGCGACAGGGCAATAGCGGAACTTATAAAGGATAAGATAGCCGCCAGGAAAGGAGTGGAATTCGCAGGAGTTGTGAGGGAGCATCCTGAGATAGACGAGACCAAGCTTATAATTAAGGGCGGAAAGGGGCAGAAGCAGGAGCTGCTTAAGGCACTAGATGAACTGCAGCAGGATTTGAAGGAACTTGAAGGGCAGATACCTAAGAAGTAGAGACTTGCTTCTGTTGATTTATCGCGCACATCTTGCAGACTTCTGAACTTATCTATACGTTTTAATACTTTTTACTTAGTCTAACTTCCTTATGAACATTAGGCTCTTTGCCCTGCTAATTTTGCTGCCTGTAGCTTTAGGCTATGCCACAGGAACCCAGGGAATAAGCCATGGCTCTTGCGGCCGGATAACAATAACTTCCTCAGGAACTGCAAGTACTCTGCCGCAGTGCAATGCCTATAATATAAGCTTTGATAGAGGCGTCTCTGGCTCAACGGTAAACTGCGATAATGCAACTATGGGAAACTTGTCTTCGGTTCACCTTGCGGGAAACAACCTGAATGACTCGCTTGCGCATTGCACATTCAACGGATCCGATATTAACCTAGGCAGCAACTCTTCTTTATCGCTCTTGAGCCCGGTCAAGACAGACTTCTCAAGCAGCCTTGGCAACGGAAGCAGAATATATGTGGATTATGCGCTTAGGATAAATGTCTTTGAACCGTTCGGCAGCAATTCCATAGGGGTCTTTGGAGACAGAGTAGCAGCCTATGGCTATCTTGTGCCCCTTATGCACGGCAATGTAAATATAGAGGCCACACAGATGCAGATGGCGTCATCAAACAGCAGTTACATATTATCCCTGATGGCAAACCTGAGCAGAAGATTCGGAATCAATGTATATAATGAGACGCAGACGCAGATATTCCTCAATAGGTACAATACTAGCTATGGAAAGATACTAGGGAGCAGGAACTTTCAGGTTACTGCTTACATGATAACGAAGAACGGAACTGTTGATTTCAACCCATACGCAATGTATTACTCGTTCTTTGCATATGACCAATTGATAATGTTCAATGTAAATGTGACAAGAGACATGAACATAACACCGGTTTACATAGCCCCGGTTTATCCTAGATTCAACTTCTACTTTATACCGAATACCCCCTCTGGAAAGCTGTCAATAAGGTACATCTTGGCGATACCTCCGCAGGATTTCGGATGGAATTTCAGCACTTATATATACAGGTACGATGCAGACCAGCCAAATGGGGGATTTATAGAGAATCCTTACAACAATACGGTTGGGGCTGAAGACAGTTTCGCAAAAGTGTTTCAGGATAACAACGCAAGTTATAATGTTACCTATTCCAAAGGCGCTCGCTATTATTTGATTAACTACACCTCTGCCCTAGCTCCAGGAATCAACTCGTCGATAGTTACAGAGATGGGCAACTCTGGCGCAAATTCAAGCTACATACAGGATTCCACTACGCCCTCTTTCAGTTTCGGCGTTGGATACTGCAGCACCATAATAAACCAGACCTCTCCTTTCTTTGTTGTAAACACTTCCGGCACTTACTATGCTTCAGGAGAATTGCGCCCACTCGTAGGCTCTGCAACTCCTCTACTTGCGGATTTTCCATGCTCAACTGGATTCTACGTGAAAGGCAGCAACATATCCATAATATGCAGGAATTCAACGATAAATGACACGATGGAAGGGGGCATCATAAATGACTCTTACAACGTCTCTGTAAGCGGATGCAGATTTTACGGGAATGGCCTGCGCATAAGCAATTCGAGGAGCATACGCATATACAATATCTCTTCCGACGCAAACGCCTACAACGACACGTTCGGATTGGAAATCACAAATTCCTCTGATGTAAGCGTATTTGACTCGCATATTGGCAGCGGATACTTCCACCCATATGCAGTAGAAAACAGCAGCACGCACCTTGCAGGAGACAATTTCAACTCAACTAATAGCACGATAACAGGGCTTGGAAATGGGACTATTGTGCCCATCTCCAAAGAGGACCAGGATGCAGTGCTTATCTTGTCAACTATTGTTATAATCTGCGCTGGAGGCTATCTATTTGCAAAGATAAAAGATGAGGGCAGGAGGCAGAAGAGAAGAAGGTATACTGGAAGGCGTAGGAGGTAAGGACTTGTCCCTTGGCTTAGGTTATTCCATAATAAATTTTGTCGATGCAAATTTCACAGGCATGTTTTTTTATTATTATATCCTGATACTGCTGGGGCTCATCGGAGCCGTAGTAATCTCACGCAGGGATATAAAGAGTTACCTTAAATCTGCGGGATTCTCAAAGGAATGGAAGGTACTTGCGGCTCTGTTTTTTTTATTCATGGCTGCAGAAGCTGTTCTTGTCCGGCCTACGCACATGCTTTATAATGACGAGTATATTTACGAGAGCATTGCAAAGACTATGATATTCGATCATATCTTTGGTATATGCAGCTTCTCCACACCTTACCATTGCATAAACGGCACAATAGGATTCTTCCATCAGCCAGGAGGCTGGCCTCTTCTCGAAGCGATCGGGTTTTACGCATTTGGAATTCATTCGTATATAGCATACGACATTAACCTGCTCCTTTATTCTTTCTCGGTTGTGCTTGTGTTTGCCATATCTTACAGTCTATTCAGGGATAGGCTTGCTGCTGCGTCTGCAGCTGCAATATTCGGCTTTATGCCTTTGGTTATGACTTACTCAAGGTCAGGCATATCGGATATATCAATGCTCGCTCTTGAGCTACTCTCGGTATTCTTGGTTATTGCATATATGAAAACCAAAAGCAGGCGCATTGCAGTCTCTGCGGTTTTCTCCGTAGCGTTTACGATGTGCACCAAAGTTGACGGTGCAGTGATAGTGCCTATAGTTCTTGCGATGCTGCTTCTTGAAGCGCATTTTTCAATTGGGAAGAGGCACCCGGTTCCCAGAAGGAAGACTGAAGTTGCAGCCATTATACTTCTTGCCATTATCGCAATACCTCAGTTTATGTTCCTTTATACGGCACTGGGGCATTCTTTTGGGGCAGCAGTTGGATCCGGCCAGCAGAAATTCAGCATCCAGAACTTCGAGAATAATATATACACCAATCTGCTCTTCTGGACCGGCTGGTATTCGAATGTGGCTTATTCTACAGGATACTTTTACCATGTGCCTTTCCCTGTATTCGCAACGGTATTTGCAATATTAGGTGCTCTATGGCTTGCAAGGAAGAGGCAGTATGGCAATCTTGCGTTCCTTCTTGCATGGTTCTTTGCAATATTCATCTTCTATACTTTTTATTACGCAGGAGCATTTACATATGGGCTTGGAGACGATGCACGCTATTTTTTCAGCGCGTTTGCTGCGCTCGCGATTCTTGCTGGGCTGGGCTTCTCCTTTACCAACAAGTATATTCCGAACCTTGCAGGATTGAGAAGGGGTAAGGATAGGAGAAAACGGATGGCATTAGGATTGCTCGTTGCTTTGCTGCTGATATCTAATTATGCGGTGCTGATAGAGGGATCCGTTATCGGATCTCCAGCACAGATAGCGCCTTTTGCGGCAGAGAGGGCCGACCAGGCATTCCTCGAATCCAACTATATGAAGATTCCTGATGGATGCTATGTAATTACATTTAAACCCCCATTCTGGTACACGCTGGGATACGGCAATATTTATACGACATGGGTGAATTACCCACAATATTACTCAAGGCTCATGAACCTCTCAGGAGGGTGCCTTTATTTTGATTATAGCACAAGCTGCTACATAGGCGGAACGAATGGCGTATATGGCAATACTGAAGCGGAGTGCAGCGCGATATTCAGCAATTTCAGCGTCTCCGAAGTCGCCAGTGAGGCTTATAACAACTTCGGCTGGAACACTACTTTTGCCATATATAAGATTCTTGGGAAGAAATAGCAGCTAGCGTTTGTAGTATATGTTACCGCTGTTCTCAAGGTTCTCCGCGTAAGGGTTTGGATTCGTGTATTCCGCGTATATGTTTTTATATAATGTAAGCGACGGGCAGGAGCTAGGGTTGAATGCCCATGACTCATTCACATCCCATAGGTTATAGCTATTAATCTGAGCCATCGCCTCGGGTGATGGTATAATCACATAGCTATTGTTGTTTATCGATGTGCAATTTTGGATGTACGTGCTGCCGTACGCTCCTGTGCCGTATTCAAAGTAAAAGACATTTTTAGGGTACCCCAAGTAGTAGATTAGATAGTATGGGATTAGTGCCGGGCCGTATATGTACGTTGCATTTTGAGGGTTTGCGCTTATTACAGGCATTAGGGAGTTTGCCATAAGGCGTATGTATACCATCGTGTTATAGTTAAGCTGCTGGTAGTAGTAGTCTATCGGAAGAGACGTTATCAGAAGCAAGGCCAGCACAAGAAATACGGCGAGGATTCCCACCTGCCTGTCATGCGGTGTCTTTATCAGGTCGGATAGCGCGTATCCAAGCACGCATATTTCAGGGACGCTTGCTATTACAGTGAAGCGCATGAGCTTGTAGATTGGGAAGTAATGCGTTATGCTCATTGTTCCGAACTCCATGTAGAGAACTAGGAAGACGGCTGCGCCTAGAATGAAGTATGTTTTCTTGTCATTCTTTGCAGCAACATACAGCCCGCCTAGAAGCATTGCGTATGGAAATAGCCCTACATCGTTCACATTAAGCTGGCTTATTGAGAATATGGAAGCGACAGTGCTTAAGGCCTGCTGGGATGCATTTTTGAAGTTTAGCGTGAGCATTGATGCTGCTATGGAGGTAAAATGGTATGGGAAGTAGCCCCCTATATAGAAAGTAAGGCTGGGGTTTGTATAGAAGATCTCGTAAGGGTTGCCGGCGGCCTGGTAGTAGTAGTTGGTGAAGAACAGCTCGTAGTATGGATTGCCGTTTGCAAGGAATATATTAACAAATCCCGTAATATTGACTGCGGCAAAGAAGCCTATGAAAAATACCAATAGTTTAAGGTCCAGCTTCTTGTGGTGCAGGACTCTGACTGATTCGGAATAAAGTATGTAAAGACCAAAAAACAAGGAATACAGAAACGCCAGAGGGTTTATCAATGCCCCTAAGAAGTTGGCAGCGCCTGCCGCGAAGAAGTACTTCGCATTGTTTTTCTTCTTGCCGTATATGAATAGCAGCAGTGAGGCGGAAAGTAATAGCAGGAGAGGTGCCATAGGGCTGTCGCTTGTATTGAACTTTAGTATCAAAGGGTAGAAGGAGAATAGAGCTGCTGATATAATGCCTGCATTCCTGTCTTTTGTAGACGCCCCTATAAGGTATACTATTGGTATCGTTGCAATAGAGCAGAGAAGCGTATATGCAGCTGCGCCTGCATTGTTATACCCAAGCAGGCCTATGAATAATGCAAGCGGATAGTCCATTAGCAGGCGTATTGAGAATATGTCCAAGCTTTCTGAGAATGTGCCTGAGAGTATCTGCGGGGCGAATTCAGGGTAATCAAAATCATCGCCATACACGCTTACTCCCTTGAAAAAGATGAGGGAGATTAGCGTGCCTAAAACCATTATGCAAATAATAAGCAGTATATATAGATTGCGCTTATCTTTCTGCATTGCCTACCACAATTGGTTTATAATATCTCGCTTATTTAAAATATTGGTGTATCTTTGGCAAGTAAACCAAAGCGCAGGAGGGCAAGTGCTGGTCGGGCTGCGGGAGGAGGGAGTAAGGCTTTCTGGGCTATTCTCATTGTACTTGTATTTGCGGTTATAGTTGCTGTCGCCTTCGAGCTTAATTACCTTTCCTCTTCTGGTAGTGCGATACCTGGATCTTCTCCAAATAGTTCTTATTTAGAACCACCAGTCTCTAATGCGCAGAATCCAAACAACCAGTCTGCAGCGTACCTTCTGGTTCATAGCCTTTCCGAATCAGGGAATGTCTCTGCCTTTTACTTCGATTATGTGCTCCAGGCACAAGGAATGGCATATAACTCCAGCGGGTATGTCTATGCTACGGATTACTACAATAATACGGTAACAATAATACATAACTCCGCTATTGTCGGCATTATGCGAATAAACTCTCCGTGGTCGGTTGTTTACGACAAAGGCAATGGATATGTTTATGTTGACAGCCATCTTCTAAACTCGGTTTATGTGATAAAAGGGTCAGAGATTCTGGCAAACCTGAGCGTTGGAGAAAGCCCCACTTCCATGCTCTACGATCCTGCAGATGGTTACGTTTATGTTGCTTCTTTTAGGAATAACAGCGTTGCGGTGATAGACAATGCCTCAGTAATCAGATCTATTGGCGTAGGGCCTTCGCCAGACTACCTTGCTTACTCTCCTTCGACCGGATCCGTTTATGCGGCCGGGTTGCTGTTTATAGACAAGGGCGATGCGGGAGTTTCAGATAATGCTACTGAGATAAATGGTACTAAAATTATAAGCATTGCTACACTTGGGATCGGACCTGATGGGAGAGGGCCATCCATGGGGGTGTATGACAATAAAACTGGTGCGATGTATTTTACAAGGCAGGTTTCCAACAGCATAGTTGCGCTTTCAAAGAATGGAAGCTTATTAGATGTATATAATGGGAGCTTAGCCGATGAGCCGTTCTATGAGGTTTACGACAAAGGCAATGGAATATTATATGCATTATCTAGTGTTCAGATTAACGGAACGCAATCTGTGTTAGGCTTCTACGGAACCTCGCTGAATTACTCTTTTGACGTACCTAAAGGCACACTTGCGCTGGGATATAACCCGACCAGTAACAATCTGTATGCTGTAAATTTTATAGATGGACGGCTCTATTCTTTTTATGGCGCGTCTATGGAAAGCAACATCTCGGCAATAAGCAATCCAACTTATATATTATATGATCCGGTTAACAACTACACTTATGTAAGCAGCCACTTCAACGGCATGGTAGCCTCTTACAATAGAAGCCTTTCTTTGACAGTTGTAAATGGTTAGGTAAGCGTTATCTTTGAGTAGAATACCTTATTTGTTGCGTAAAAGTTAACGTTTGAGTAATTAGGGTTAAGCACTTTATCCGTATAGCCGGTTACGCATGTTATGTAAGTATCGTTAGGCACGGGATTATTTGTAGTGCATGACTCTACGCCTATTGGAATAGGGTAATTGGATGTTGTCCAGTTGCTTATTTCTGTTCCGTTATTTACAAGCCTCCCCACCATGACCTTATTAGAGTAGACTTCAAAGGATATATTCTTGAGGTTGTAATAAACGGGGAATAGTTTAGTGGTAAGGCCCCCTACACAGATTATAAACTCGTTGTAAGGTACGCATGACGTTTGTGAAACATTGACCGGCAAACTCTTTAGTTGGGTCCAGTTTGAGATAAATCCATCTTGAAGTATGGTTGAATAGAACACATCATTCGTATTTCCTGTAAATCCATTGTAAGACGTTGATCCACCCATGCAGTATAATTTATTGGTTATTATAACGCACGATTCGGTATCGACAGGTATCGGATACGACTTAGCTATTGTCCACGCAGATGACGCATTTGAGGGATTCTTATTGAAGTACACACCTGCAGAAACCGTCCTATTTATGTAGTTGGTGCTGTTATATAGAAATTCCCCGCCTATGCAGTATATTGAATGGTTGTAATTTGGGCAGCTCTGCAGTGCAAACCCGTAAGGATATTCAGGGCCAGTGCTCCACTGATTAACTGTGCCGGAATAATCATTTGCGTAGTAAGTCAGATTCATATGCCTTGCAACTACATAGATGGATGCATTGTTGCTCTGGTTTTCATAAGAGTAATTTGCAGAGTAATTTGCCCCCCATAGATAATCGCTTGAGTTTATATTCCTGCCACCCATGCAGTAGATTGTATTGTTATATGAGGTGCAGGCGCCGTAATTCATGTTTCTTGGGTAGTCTGCTTCCCTATTCCAGATGTTTACAGCTCCTTCCGAAGATACAGATGTCGAATATGTTAGTTTATACGAACCAAGCTCACCGTAGCCGCCACCTATGCAGGTTATCGAGGCATTTATACTTACGCAGCTTAATGCAGAATCATTCACAGGATAATCAGTGCCGTTTTCCCATGTGAATGAAAGAGATTGTGTTGAGGAACTGTTAACGCTGTTATTCGTTTGGGCTTTTTGTATTGTGGTATATACGGTTGTTGATGCTTGGTTTTGGATTCCCGATTTAGTAAAGTCCACTATGAATAACAGTATGAGCAATACGAATAGAACAGCCATTGCTGCTTTTTGCACTTTTTTATTGGAGGTCATATGACATATACCTTATCTGCATTAACATGGTACGCCGCAAGAATCTCCACTGTCAGAGTCGCTCGCACCTGCCCATGGAACGCAGTTTGAAAGAGGGTTGCTTGCTGATCCGGCTCCGCCGCATTCTTGCGCGTTTCCGTATATGCCGCATTCAGCAAAATCACCTGAAGGGCATGGACCACAACCGCTGATGCAACCACCGCTTGCGCTTGTAGCGCTGCTTGCGCCGTTTGTTGAGTGGCTGGCGCCGTTTGTTGAGTGGCTGGCGCCGTTTGTTGAGTGGCTTGAGCTGCTTGCGCTGCTCACTCCGCTTGCGCTTGATGACGGACTGTTTGTTGCTCCGCCTGAAGGGCTGTTTGTTGCTCCGCCTGAAGGGCTGTTTGTTGCAGCACCTGAAGCAGTGTTTGAGACCCCGTTAGATGCAGGGTTAGAGATAGGGTTTGAGACAGGATTGGATATTGGATTTGTCGGTGACCCTGTAATTATTGTCGATATTGTTGTGGTTGATGTTGTGACAACCTTGTTGAAGTTCGCCTCTATGTGTCCTGTCGTGCCTATGTTCTGGTCGGTTATGTTGGTCGACTGGGAAGGATTCTCGAAGGCGATTCCGGAAGAGGATGTCCATGACGAGAACGCGTATCCATTTGGAGGAGACGCGTAAAGTGGGTATGAAAGCCCTTTTATGATCGCGACAACGGTATTGCTCGGATATGATGTTCCTCCAAGCACAACGAACCCTGTGCCGGTAGATGTCGATAGAGTCACCCTGTCTGTCAGGTTCTCTGATGGAGATACGAATAGGGTTGAGGTTCCTGAAGAGTTAAGTATCGTACTGCTACAGCCATTTGAACATAGGTGATATGATACGGAGAAGGTAGGGCTTAACTGCGTTCCAACGGATGGCGCGTATCCATCCATTGTTGCGTTGCAGATTATCAGTGATCCTTTTAGACCATTTGAAGGAAGGCACTGCCCATGGAATACAGTGGATGAGAGCGGTTCCTGTACTTCGAAAGCGTTTGAAGGAAGCGTTATGTTGGATCCGAGGTTGTTCAGGAATGCGAGCACCGCCCTTGATCCGGTGCCGTTGCTCATTATTATGAATCCCTCGCACGGAAGCTCAGGCTGTATGAAGCAGTGAGTGAGCGAGTACGTGGTGGGGGATCTCGTTAGTGAAAGGGCCACCACTATTGCGATTACGATTGCAATAAGTATGAAAGCCCATGTGTATGTGGAGAGGAATTCTATGGCAGTCTGCGACTTAGTGGTTTTCAGATGCTTCTCTTTGGCAGCATGAGATATATTCTTATGCGTTTTCTTGGCCAAAAAACCACTATATCAGTATATCCCTCTATGCAAAACGTATATAAATATTTGCTGCTTAAGTATTCTCTGTCTTTGGTGCTATAATGCAAGGCATGAGCTTGTAGTGGCTTATGTTTTTTTGAGAGCTATTTCTGCTTGATGAGAAAATCAGCCTCTATGGGCATTGTTGCCTTCATAATGCATCATTGATTGTGAGATTGCGGGTTTCCGCGATTGATTTGAGGAGAAGCGAATCTGTCAGTGCAAATTAAATTTTAAACCACCTAGGGGATGGCTTGGCTCTAGCAGCGAAGAAG
>JAKBQS010000021.1 GCA_021835105.1 Microcaldota archaeon | reverse complement strand
AAGCGCCAAGTACTATTGCAATGATAAGTATCGCCCACCCATACGTCATCAGGTACTCCATTGCGCTCTGTGCACGCATTCGATTGCGTGCACGGCTCGCTCTGAACGATACAGCTGAATATCTCATAAGCATTACTGCACACAGAATAAATAAAAAGAAGCCGAATTAGTATACGGCTTCAAGGAAACTCAGATTCAGTGCAGATGCCTTCTCATCCCTCTTCTCCCCAAACCGAGCCTTGACTCCTGTTACAACAGAGACCACTCTTATCTGGTCCTGCAGCTCAGGTATCATACGCGAGCCGAAGATTACATTGGCAGAGTCGGACAATCCTTCAGTAACCCCGTTGCCTATCTGGGTCGCCTCGCTTATTGTGAGGCTGTTTCCCCCGACTACCTGTATCAACGCGCCTCTTGCCCCGTCATAATCTACGGTAAGCAGCGGATGCGTCCTTGTGGATGCAACTGCCTGCTCCACTCTATTGGTCCCGTTACCGTATCCAAGGCTTATTACCGCAGTGCCAGTATTCCGCACTACATTCCTCAGGTCTGCAAAATCGAGGTTTATCAGGCTAGGCAGCTGTATGGTATCGGCTATGCCCTTTACCGCGTTCCCGGTTATGTTGTCAACAAGCTCAAACGCCTTCTCTATCGGAAGATTCGGGACATATGAGAGAAGCTTGTCATTCTCTACAACTATCGTGCAGTCAGCCTGCTTGTTCAGCTGCTCTAGGCCCCACTGCGCCTTGAGTTTCCTGCTCCTCTCAAGCTCGAATGGATAAGTAACCGCGGCTATTACGGTTGCGCCCTGTTCGCGAGCTACCTGTGCAACTACGGGAGCAGCTCCAGTTCCTGTTCCTCCTCCCATTCCCGCGGCTATGAAAACAAGGTCGTAGCCCTCAAGGAGCTTCTCTATCTCCCTCCTGCTTGCATCAGCGCACTTTGCAGCTACCTCTGGGAAACCGCCAGCTCCATAGCCGCTGGTTATCTCCCTGCCTATCAATAGCTTCTTCTGCGCCTTTATCATGTTGAGATGTGCATGATCCGTATTAAGGGCTATAGTATCTGCGCTCTTCATGCCGTTGCTGTAGAGTCTGTTGACAAGGTTGCTGCCTTGCCCACCTACTCCAACAACCGCAATTCTGGCTACCATCGAGTCGTAGTCGACCTGTTCAGGCATCGATACCACCTTTATATGTAATCTATTCCGTCGTATCTAGCCTTCCTTGTCGCCATCTCGTCGAACTTGCCAGCTATGCTTGAGCCGCGTACTCCTGTCACTATCGCAACTATCTCAAGCTGGCCCTCGAATCCCGGTATTATCCTCGCGCCCCACTTTATGTTGGCCTTAGGATCCATCCTCTCGGTTATCTGCTCTCCAGCCTTTATTGCATCTCCAAGTGTCAGGTCTGATGCGCCTGATATGTGTATCAACGCGCCTTTTGCGTTCTCAAAGTCAACGTCAAGCAGCTTGTTCTTCACCACTGCCTCTGCGGCAGAAGCTACTCTGTCATTACCCTTGCCCGTGCCTACGGAGATGAATCCTACATCGCCGCTTCCCATTATGGATCTTACGTCAGCAAAGTCTATGTTTATCAGGCTAGGCTGGGTAATTGTCCATACGAGTCCTCCTATTGCCTTGGCGAGTATGTCGTCTGCTACGGCAAAAGCCTCGTTCATCGGCAGGTTAGGCACAAGCTTCACAAGCCTGTTGTTGTCCAGTATGATAACGCTGTCGCTGTACTTTCTCAATCTCTGTATACCCTCTGAAGCCTTGGTCTTCCTTACCCTCTCCAAATCGAATGGGTATGTTACCATTGAGACTACTATCGCGCCCTGCTCCTTTGCTATCTGGGCTACTACTGGCATTGCCCCAGTTCCTGTTCCTCCTCCCATTCCTGCGCACAGGAAAACGAGCTGAGCCCCATAGAAAGTCTCTTCAAGGAGCTGCCTGTCAAGCTCTGCAGCCTTGGCTCCTATCTCCGGATCTCCTCCGGCTCCAAGACCCCTGGTCATGTTCTTTCCTATGAGTATCTTTTTTATCCTCTCGTCTATTATCTTGAAGTGCTGGGCATCGGTGTTCACCGCAACAAGATCAGTTCCCTTAACGCCAACCTTGAGCAGCCTGTTTACCGTGTTGTTTCCGCCACCACCAACTCCAACAGTAACTATTTTTATCTGCGTGGAATCGCTGACTGCGTCAGCCCCCGAACCCTTGCCTCCTAACAAATCGCTTGTAAAGTCTACCATCCTGATCGCCTCTTAGTAAGTAATCTTAAATATATATTTAAATATCTTTTGTAGAAAACCGCACACCGGGATACTATATACTAAAATAAAATTTATTTATTAAAATATCTAATCCTTTACCTTTGTTCTCTTCTGCTCGGAATACATTGAGATTATCTCAGAGGTTGTAGTTGCATCTTCTGCGCTCTTGTCTTCCCGTACGCCATCGCTCACTATCCTTGGGAACCTGAGCGCATATCCTTCTTCCGAGCCGCTCTCCCTTCCGCACATATGCGTCGGCGACCTGGTTATCTCATCTGCCCTTACCTCTATCACATACCTCGGCTCAACCCAGAAATCCGGCTCCAGCTGCGAGAGAACCCTTGCAGGCTTCGCCTTCCTGGATATCTCCTTGCATCTCTTCCATAACTCCTCCATCTGGTGCTCCGTAAATCCCGTGCCTATCTTCGTTATGCTCTCAAAGAGATCCGTGGATTCGTTATAAACAGCGCACAGCAGACCCCCCAGCCCAAATTCCGTCCGTGAGCCTTTTCCCCTGTAGTAACCTATTATAACCAGATCAACCGTATCCGAGAGCTCTCCCTTATAGCTTCTCTTCAGCTTTATCCAGCTGAACCTCCTCGCCCCCGCAACATACACTGAATCCAGGCCCTTTGCGACTATTCCCTCGAGGCCCATCTCTATATTGCGCTCAAAATACGAATCAAGCTCCCTCGGAGAAGAGGCTATTATCCTATCCGCAGCTTCAACGACACGCCCGCCATTTATTATCCCTTCCAGCAGCTTCCGCCTCTCACTATATGGCATCCCAAGGCACTCGATCCCGTCGAGGTACAAGACGTCAAAAAGGAAGAGCTTTACCGGTATCTGCCTGCTCTTCTCGTCAACGCCATGCTTCCTTTTCCTCTGTATCGTCTCCTGGAAAGGCCTGAACGTTCCGGCTACTTCATCGTAAGCTATAACCTCCCCTTCCACTATGCATTCATCAGCAGATATCTCTTTGAAGAACGATTCTGATACGTCAGGAAACATCTCTGTTATCCGCTCCAGGTTTCTTGAGAATATCTCGACCTTGCCTTTCTTTCTGCTGAAGTGAACCTGTGCGCGCAGCCCGTCGTACTTGCTCTCTACCGCGCATCTGCCCCCCATTCTCTCCAGTATCTCCTCAGAAGTGGGCAGCCTCTCCGCAAGGGCTGGTTTCACAGGGCTGAAAACCTCAGCCTTGAAATTCTCTATGCCGTCCATTCCCATCGCAGCCACTATCCGCGCGACCCTGCCAAGGTCTCCGCATACGTTGTAAGCCCTCTCCAGTTTATCCTTCTTGGTCCTGTCTCCGGTTGCCATAAGCGCAAGCGCCTCCATTATCGTTGCGTCTCCAGCCCCAAGCCTGAGCGTGCCTAGCGCAAATCTCACAATATAACGCGCCTCCAATGGGGATGCCGATAAGAGAAGGCTCACCATGCCTTTTATCTTAGCGTCCTTGCTGCCCTCGCCTGACGCCTTCGCTATGCCCATCATCGTATCAAAGACGTATATGCCGGAGAGCTTAGAGTAAGAGAGAAGCCTGCTTCTCTTCTTCGCCGACAATTCCTCCGCAGCTGTGCCAAGGTCTCCAGTCTTCCTGAATGCAGCTACAACATCCTTCTTTTCGTAGCCTGTCGCTTCGGCTATAGCCTCCTCAGCAAGCTTATCCGCAATTCCAACCTGCAGGCTCTCGAAAGACGGGCCAAGGACTCCCTGCGTCATATACACCATCTTGGCGATCTCCTCCTTCTCCATCCTGCTGAACATATCCTTGAGGAGGCCTACCATCTCTATCCTCGACTGTGTCGCCTCAAGCTTGCTGTAATATTCTGCAATCTCTCCGAACAGCATAATGAACCTTCTGCAATAACCTATAAAAAACCGCAAAGCAATCTACACGCATGAATCATCCGGCAAAACGCCCAGAACCGCATATAACCACCATTGGAAGCGTATACCCACCATCAGAAGATTCTTACCTTGCGCTCTCCATGCTTAAGGAGCTGCTCGACGGGGAGTTTCGCAGCACGGAAGGACTTCGTGTCCTGGATATGGGAACCGGCACAGGCATACTCGGCATAAACATGGCAGCGTATCCAAGTGTGGCGAGCGCAGTCCTATCTGACATAAGCGAATCAGCAGTAAGGAACGCAGATTTTAACGTAAGGCAGAACTCCGCAATCCTTCACGCATTGCCTCATACAATACAATCTGATCTCTTCTCAAGTATCAAAGGCAGGTTCGAACTCATAGCATTCAACCCGCCGTATCTTCCCGAATCAGGGGAGATTGCTGACAGGGAGGTCTCCATTCAGGTAGAGAGCGGCGCAGGCGGAAACGAGACAATCCGCAGGTTCCTAAAAGCTGCGCCTGGGCATCTATCTCCAGCGGGCAAAATAATAATTGTCTCGAGCAGTCTTGCAGATTCCATGGAGCTGCAGGGAATAGTGCGCTCCTCAGGTCTGAAAATAGAGAAAGAAGGGAAAGTGCATCTCTTCTTCGAGGATATAATTGCGTATGTGCTATCCCGGCAAGAATCTCTCACGAAACTCTAAGCACTTCCTTGGCCTTGCTTATTGCAGGTGCAAGCGCATCGACATCCTCTTCGCTGTTGTACGCGTAGAAACTGATTCTTGCTACTGCGTCCTGCCCAAGTACGGAATTCACAAGAGGCATTGCACAGTGATGGCCTGCGCGTATGGCTATGCCCTCGCTATCAAAGATTGTTGAGAGGTCATGCGGATGTATCCCATCTACATTAAAGGAGATGGTGCCGCCGCGCCTTGACGTCTCGTCCAATGCCGGGCCGAAAATCTTAACCCCGTGGATATCTGCCATGGATTCAAGCGCATACTTTGTCAGCTTTTCCTCATGTTCGCGTATTCTACCCATGCCTATCGAGAGCATATAGTCTACAGCCGCACCAAGCCCTATTCCCCCTTCTATATTCGAAGTTCCAGCCTCGAATTTCCATGGAAGCTCGTTCCAACTGCAGCTTGCGAAAGAGACGCTCCTTATCATGTCCCCGCCGCCCAAAACAGGCTCCATGCTCTCAAGGGCCTCCTCCTTCCCGTATAAGACTCCTATTCCTGCCGGGCCGAACATCTTATGCCCGGAGAAAGCAAGAAAGTCGCATCCTATCTCGCCCACGTCTATCTGCATATGGGGAACGTGCTGCGCACCGTCAACCACTACTACGGCGCCTTTCTTATGCGCAAGCCTGGTCATCTCCTTGATGTCGTTTATGGTGCCAAGTACATTCGAAGCTGCAGTAAATGTAACTATCTTGGGATTTTTCTCCAGTCCGGACTTATAATCCTCCATGTCAATGAACTTTTTATTTTCATCAAGCCTCGCATACTCCACCTTGCTTCCTTTGCGCTTTGCGAGCATCTGCCATGGGACTATGTTGCTGTGATGCTCCATCTCTGTAGTAAGAACCACATCGCCTTTTTCCAGCATGCTCTCCCCAAGGGAGAGTGCCACCATGTTTATCGCCTCCGTTGTATTCCTGCAGTATACGATATTCCTGTACGAGCCCGCGTTTATCAGCTTCGCAACCTTCTCCTTAGATCCGGTATACGCCTCTGTCGCCTCCTCTGCTATCCTATAGAGCCCCCTGTGGATGTTCGAGTTGTAGCTCCTGTAATAATTGTCTATTGCGTTTATGACGCTCTCAGGCTTCTGCGAAGTTGCCGCGCTGTCAAGATAAATAAGCCTCTTGCCGCTCATCTTCCTCTTCAATATCGGGAAATCCTCCCTTATCTTCGCAGCATCTATTCCTTTCATCATATCAGTCTTCGTATTCGTATCCCTTAGATTCAACTTCCTGGACAAGCTCGTTTCCGCCCTCCCTTATTATCTTTCCATCCTTCATCACGTGTATGAAGTTGGGTTGCATATGGCTAAGTATCCTGCTGTAGTGCGTTATTATTATTATCCCGGCGCCTGTCTTCTCATGGAAATTGTTTATCCCCTCTGCCACGATCCTTACCGCGTCTACGTCAAGACCCGAATCAGGCTCATCTAATATTGCGAATTTTGGCTTAAGTACAGCCATCTGCAGGATCTCCATCTTCTTCTTTTCTCCCCCTGAAAACCCGTAGTTGAGAGGCCTGCTTATGAGCTCTTCCCTTATCTTGAGCTTCGATGCGTTCTCCTTTATCTCTGAGACGAAGTCCTTGTAAGTGTACTTCTCGTCCGAGAGCGCACCCCTTGCGCTGTTAAGGAAATTCATGAAGCCAAGCCCGTCTATCTCAACAGGATTCTGGAATTCCATGAAAAGCCCCTTTCTGGCTCTCTCGTTGGGAAGCAGAGATGTTATATTCTCCCCGTTAAGCAGGATCGCGCCTCCCTTGATCGTGAGCGAAGGGTGCCCCATGACCGCCTTCGCAAGCGTTGTCTTTCCCGATCCATTCGGGCCCATTATTACATGGACCTCTCCCTTCTGCACCTTAATGCTCACGCCCCTTACTACTTCCTTCCCTTCGGCTTCTACATGAAGGTCCTTTATCTCCAAAGTCATAATATCAACCATCAAAAGAGTATTCCTGAAGTATAACACGGTTCCCTGGTATAAAGCTTGGATCCAAGCATCTGTGATGCCGCTTCCCTGAAGTCCTTTCTCTCCATGCCCTCAAGATACCTGTCTATGAACGCGCGTATGAAGAGCTTCCGCGCCTCGCTCTCCTCTATTCCGCGGGACTGAAGGTAAAATATAAGTTCCCTGTCTATAGGGGAGCTTGCAGCCGAGTGCGTTGCTTTAACCTCGTCGCTGTAGTCGATTGACATGTCCGGCAGGGCATCTATCTTAGCCTCCTCGCTAAGCAGCACTCCCCTCTCCGTAATGTTCGATTCTGCCCCCTTTGTGAACTTCTCCACCTTTGCGAAGCCCTTCATTATGCACCTTGAAGCCTCGTCCAGCACCGCACCCGAATCAAGCCTTGCCTTGCTGAACCTGGAACTGTTGGATATGTAAGTGCTTATGTCGAATACCTGGTTCTTCACACCATACACTGCCTCGCTAACCTTTACGGATGCTCCCTCGCCGCCAGCGTAAAACCCGTTCCTTGCCTTTGATACTCCGGAACCGGAGTATGCGTAATTAACCGTCATCGATGAACCAGCGCCGCATATACCTTTGGATAAAGATACTGTATTTGCATTGTACCCTTCATCGTTTATCATGGATATATTTGCATGTGATCTCTCCCCCGTTTTTATCTCATGCATGGTGGTAGAGATGTACGCCTCATCGGTAGAAGAGGCAAAGAGTTCTGAGAGCTCCAGCCTGCCGCCTTCCTGCACATTGACAAGTATCTGAACCGGTGCCTCGCTCTTTAGGAAAAGTATAGAGAGCTTAGCCTCCTCGTTTCTTCCTACGTTAACCATGAAGGTCTTGCGCGAGTTCGCATTTATGAAAGCAGCAAGCTTGTTCTCGCTGCTTTTGAATATCCTGTTCTCCAATATGCCTATATTCGCATCCTCGTTATACACTTCCGCAAGAACGTGCCTGGCCCTGCTGTACACTATGCTGTCTCCTGCTATTACCGCATCGAAGCCAATCCCCAAATCCGAAGCAAGCAGCTCCGAATATTCAGTTGCAGCTTTCGCCGAGATCTGATCTCCGATGCGCAGGCTCGCCGGAAGATCGAGCCTGGCTACGTATTTCTTGTAAAGCTCATTATTCTCTTCCTCGAGCTCCCCGTAGTACCTCACCGCCTCCTTCACGTACTCGTTGTACCTCAATCTCTCACCGCTGCAGTTGCTTATCTAGCCTACTCCCCTGCTGGTATCAAGCTTTATGAGCCGCTTAAGCTCAAGCGAATATTCAAGAGGCAGAACCTTTGTCAGATCCTCTATGAATCCAAGCACGATCATTGCAACTGCGTCATCCTCGCTCAGCCCTCTGGACATAAGGTAAAATATCGCCTCGCCGCTTATCTTTCCGACCTTCGCTTCGTGGCTTATCATCGCATCATTCCTGTTTATGTCATTGTAAGGATACGTATTGGTCTTCGCGTTCTCATCAAGGAGGAGCGCGTCGCACGAGACATGCGCCTTCACTCCCGAAGCGTTCTTGCCTATATGCATGAGGCCACGGAAAGAGGTTACGCCAGTCCCTTTTGATACGCTCTTAGATATTATTTTTGATGTAGTATCAGGTGCAAGATGGTAAACCTTGCCTCCAGAATCCTGGACCTGCCCGTCTCCAGCAACCGCGATGGAGAGTATCTCGCCGCTTGCTCCTCTTCCCCTGAGAAATATGCTTGGGTATTTCATGTTCACTTTGCTCCCTATATTGGCATCTATCCACTCGACCTTCGCGCCTTCGTCGGCGTAGGCTCTCTGCGTAACAAGATTGTATACGTTCTTCGACCAGTTCTGTATAGTTACATACCTAACATGCGCATTTTTATGTGCAACTATCTCAACAACTGCCGAATGTAGCGATGAGCTCATGTAGATTGGCGCAGTGCACCCCTCTATGTAAGTGACCTCCGCACCTTCATCTGCTATTATCAGAGTCCTCTCAAACTGGCCCGCCTTCTCTGCATTTATCCTGAAATATGCCTGAAGCGGCATGGCTACCTTGACTCCCTTGGGCACGTATATAAAGGATCCTCCCGAGTGCACTGCCGTATTTAGTGCCGCGAACTTATTGTCCGTAGGCGGTATTACCATGCCGAAGTACTTCTTCACAATCTCAGGATACTTGTCTATGGCTGTGCCTGTATCGGTAAATATAACGCCTTGCTTCTCAAGCTCTTCCTTGACATGATGGTACACTACCTCGGAATCATACTGCGCCTCTGCACCGGCGAAGAACTTCCTCTCCGCTTCAGGTATGCCAAGCTTGTCAAAGGTGCGCTTTATGTCATCAGGCACCTCGGCCCATGTGTTCTTCTTGAGCTTGTCAGTGGGCTTCATATAGTAATATATGTCATCATAATCTATGCCGTCCAAGTCAGCTCCCCACTTGGGCGTGGGTTTGCTGTAAAAATACTTCAGCCCAGCCAGCCTTTTTTCAAGCATCCACTCTGGCTCCTTCTTTATAGTAGATATCATACGCACAACGTCCTCTGACAATCCCTTCTTTACCTCTCCGTAATCTATATTGTCCCTGAATCCGTATCTTTCCCTATACTCGTTGGACTCGACTATCTCCATTAACCCTTCATTAGACACCCAAAACACCTAAGCGCGAGAAAACCTGCACCCGAAATCGTTAACGCTCTTGCATATCCTGCATATGTACGTATTGACAGTGACCTCTCCTTCCCTTCCCATCCCCGCAACAGCCTGCGCGCATTCCTCAACCAATTTATGGTCGAGCATACCTTCCATATACACTATGCCGCTGGAATACTTGCCTGAAAGGTATTTGCTCACCGCAGCCTGGGATATGCCCATTATCCTTGAGATCTGCGTCTCGTTAAGCTTATACTTTGAACTAAGGGATTTGATTATTGAAAGCCTCGCTGCTGGTATCACCTGCTTAACCGCAACCTCATAACTCTCTACTCCATCCATAAAAAACACTCTGAACAATCTATTATAACTTGGTTATATTCTCCATGTAAAGCCTTTTATACCTATTCGGATTATCCATTCCCACCGATACACAAACCTTACCTGCCGGCAAAGAACTCTTTAAGATCCTCCAATCTCATCCTGGATTCCGATACGTGTACGAAATTGTTCACCGCGGCCTTGTAAGATCCCCACGAATAACGCTTGTCCATGAGAAGAATCACCGCTCTGTCCTTCTCGCTTCTTATGGCCCTTCCGGCAGCCTGCACAGCCCTTATTATTGCCGGAATGGTGTATACGTATTCCATGCCCTTCCCGTTAAATCTCCTGTCGATATACTCCTTCTTTGCATTAAGGATGAGGGTTGGTTTAGGAAGAGGTATGCCTACTATCACAACAAATTTTATGATGTTGTTCGGGTAATCCACTCCTTCCGAAAGGCTGCCTCCCATAACAGCAAACAAGAGCGCATCCCTCTCCTTCTTCAAGTTATCCAGCAGCCTCTCAAGTTCCATACCGGACATATCCCTCCTCTGAAAATACACATTCTGGCCCTCAAGATACCTATTTACGTTCTTCATATACTCAAAACTTGGGAAGAAAACTGCGACGTTGCCATCCACTCCGTCCTTTATTCTGCATATCTCCTCTGCTGTCTTTTTGTAGTTCTCCGCAGATCTCTCACTGAATCTGCTCGTGACATCCATATCCACAAAGCATAGCCTGTTCTCCTTAGGGAATGGCGATGCGTAATCAAAGGAAACGGCATCTTCCAGCATAAGCATCTCCTTGTGCATCGAGAGTGGCAGGAATGTGCCACTCATCATCACGTTCGCATATGACTGCTTAAGTATTCCTAGCGATTCATCAGGATAAAGGTTGTTTATGGAGAGTGTGACATTGCCCCTGAGCTTGGAAGCTATCATTACAGAAGACTGCCCTATATCAACGGCTCTTAGGAATCTTGCTATACCCATCAGCCTCGTCTTCTTTCCCTTACCCTCCTTTACGTATTCCAGTCCGGCTTCCTCAAGGCTTTCAGCAAGCTCCTTTCCACCATCCACTATCTCAGAAGGCAAATCTTCCTTTGCCACAAAGCACTCCGTAGAGCCTTCAGGAATCTTCTCCGAGACTTTGCCAAGGACAAACTCCAGATAGCTTAGATCTATGCGCTTTCCTATCTGCGCAAGCTCCTCTTCCGCAGAGCGTATCCCCCTTATGCTTATGCTCATTGAGAGATACGCAGACGCATGCTCCACTACATTATGCGCCTCGTCCCATATCACAATGCATTTTTCCAGGTTTTGCGATATCCTCTTCATAAATGCTGCGCGCGTATACGGATTTAGTATATGTGCATAGTCCGCTATTATCACCCTCGCGCTCTTTGCGAGTTCAGCGCTGACTTCGTAGGCGCAGAGACCGTTATCAGAGCAGGCCTTCAACATCTCCAGATGCCCTCCCAATGCAGACGCTGCAATATCGTCAGTTATATTTGACTTCTCTCTCGCCCTTTTATAGAAAATGCACTTTCCCTTCTTCACCGCCTCATTGCATGCAAGATAAAAAGCATCGTTGTCTATGCCGTTGACATTCTCATTTACGCATAGGCTTCTCTTGCCAACCATATCCACATATCGTATCCCGTATCCAAACTTCCTGTTTATCCCTTGAAGCGCATCTACCACTATCCTATGCTGTGAAGTCTTCGGGGTAAGGAATATCACGGTAAGATCCTTCTCCATTGCTACAGGGAGCGCAGCTGCAAGCGACGCATCGGTCTTTCCCATTCCTGTTGGCGCATTGAGTATTATGCTCTTCGCCTGGGATAACGCGGAGCGCATATCCCTGATCATCTTGTCCTGCCCCTGCCTTGGACTTTCAAATCTCAATAAATCAGGGATACTCAGCTAACCACCTCCTATTACGACTCCCGTGCACAGGGCTTTAAGCACAGGCAACAATATTATAATTAGAAATAATAATAATTCAATTGCAAAATACTAAAAGGCAATTGCATGGAGCAGTCTGTTCAGTATATGGTGAGGCATAAGGATCTGAAGCTCCAGCCGGAATTCTCCGATGCTCACTGCCATCCCGACATATTCAAGGATCCCGCCAAGATGCTCGCCGAGGCGCGCCAGGTAGGCGTAGGCACCATAATCGGCGCGGGAGGAAATGCCGATAGCAACAACGCGCTTGTAGAGCTATGCGAAGCAAACGGCATCTTCGGGGTTATAGGCATGGATCCGTCTTCCAACTGCAGCGAAGATTCAATCAAGGCCATAGAGGAAAAGATAAAGACGCACAGCAAGATAATAGGAATAGGGGAGATAGGGCTGGATTTCGTAAAGAGCGGCATTGCTGAAAATCTTCAAAAATCAATATTCTCCTCACAGCTTGAACTTGCCGAGAAACTGGGCATTCCCGTAGTAATACACTCCAGGGGTGCCATAGGTGCAGTTATCGAGATGCTCCAGGAATATAAAACAGTCCGTGCAATGTTCCACTTTTTCGAAGGCGATGAGGATACCGCAATCTCTCTTGCTTCAAAGGGGCACGTGATATCATTTCCACCTGCGAAGAGCCCGAAGAGGATGCGCGTGGCTAGCGCACTAGAAATAAAGCACATCGCCATAGAGACTGATTCTCCAGTAGTGGGCAAATCACCATCCGATGTTATCGGGGTATTCGAGAGCATAGCAGAGGCAAAGAAGGTCAATGTGGAGGATCTTGCTGATACCGTCATGGAGAACCTAAGGGAATTATTTTATATATGAGCCAGTTCAATATGTGATGGAACGGGTCCGTAGCTCAGCTTGGATAGAGCGGCAGCCTTCTAAGCTGAT
>JAKBQS010000020.1 GCA_021835105.1 Microcaldota archaeon | reverse complement strand
GTAGGGCCTTAGTGACGCAGTATCTTTAGGTGCTGTCGAACTACGGTTTTGTGAGGAGGGCTAAGGCATAACAAGGTATCCGTAGGGGAACCTGCGGATAGATCACCTCATATTTCGTGTGCAAAAAATGCGGAAGCCTCGCATAGAAAGCTCAAGACTAAATCATTTTTCCGATGACTAGGAAATTTTCTGCAAGTATTTAGGCATATATGCGCTTAGTGGCATAAGATGCGCAGCATGCCAATACTTTTATAGCTTAATCTAAAAAATACAATCATGAAGAATACTTTTTCCGATTCTGCAAAAGCCCAATCAGCAATGGAGTACCTTACTACGTACGGATGGGCGATACTGATTATCGCAGTGGTTCTTGGGGCTCTCTTCGAACTTGGCGTTTTTAGCGGATATTCCCTTGCCCCTAAACTTGCGCCTGGATCCTGCATAGTCTCAAGGCCGTACGGGCCGCGCAGCTTGCAAGGAATAAGCCTGCAGGGAAACTGCGGTGGAGGAATACCGGAATATACATTCTCTGCCGATTACAATGTACCATCTGGCGATAGCATATTCAATTATGGCAAGCCTCTTCCAGATTACGGAGGAGAAATAGAGATACCGTACAATGCAAGCTCAAGCCTCATGGTCTATAATTTTACGATTTCATTCTGGCTCAATGAATATGCAGGCGCTCCGAATATAAGCTGCTGCAACGGAGATTTCTTTCTATTCTATCAGCCAGAGAGAATACTCATATACAGGGATTGGACTCCTGCGGGAGCAACAAGGGTTACGGGAACAATCTACAATTCATCTGTGATAACAAACCCAACTGCACCGCAGCCTAGTGTTAACTACTGCGGCAATGCATCTGTAAATGTCGGAACATATAAGTGGACTTTCTGGACATTTACATTTAACGGTACTGAACTCACAGGTTACGTAAATGGGAAGAGCTTCTGCTCTACAAAAATCAGCGGCAAGATAAACCCGACGCCTACTGTTAATTACACCTACACTGGGGTAATAAACGGCTCTGAGGCGAATCTGCAAGTATACAATACGGCATTATCCGGGAATTATATCTCAGCCGAGTATGCCGAGGGAATAGGCGGTGCTCCGATATCTCTAGCTTACCTTGCCGGCTGGTATCCACTTAATGGCAATGCAAATGATTATTCAGGAAACAAGGAAAATGGCGTCGCGCTTACTGGCGTATTTTCAAATTCGTGGGAAAGTGGATATACACAACCTTAAGCTTGTGCGCATGGGACGATTGTGTGGCAAAAGTAACTATCAGCAACGAACTCTGCTACCTGGCAGGCATGCTTAGCGGTCTTCCTAAGATAACCAGCAAGATATGCATACGCACACAGATGCCTGATATAGAACAAAGATTCATAGAAATAGCCATAAAGGCCATAGGCATAGACCCAAAACGAATAAAGGTAGAAGAGGATTCAGCAGGGTTCAATTCAGTATACTTCTACGATTCGAAGACAGCACACGCCATAACTTCTATACTGGGCAGGAATAAATACATATTCCGCATGCCTACTCCTGCCTCACTGAGCTACCTGGCAGGCATATTCGACAGTAGAGGGCATATCTCTGGAAACGGAATTTACATAAAGGGCCTGACCCCAAGCGACAGCATAATCCTTGAAGGGTTCGGCGTGCACACATCTGCAGATGGGATGGTGAAGAACATAACCCGACTTCTTAAACTTGTAACCGGGTATAGCATACTCGCAGAGAAAGTCCTAAGCGACCTAAAGCAAAATGCCCGTGCTTCCACCACTGAAGATTTGTAGATTAGTTTTTTAAGCATTCTTATGCCTATCTGCTATCGGTGTAGTGGGATGGTTGCAGGGAGTATGCTTCTGGAAAGGAAAGTCGATTCTGTTCCTATTCCGAAGCTTGTTTCTGAGATTGAAGGGCTAAAGAGGGACATGGTAAGCAAATATGCCAAATTTGCGAGCGATGTGCTCTCCAAGGGAGAGGTGCAGACTGACAAGATGATGACTGCACTGAAGAACAGGGAACGCGCAGCGTTCCTAATCAGGGACACGGATCCTCAGATGTCAGATGCGCTTCTAAAGGCTAATGCGGATTATTGCATTGAGACTGCATCGTCTATGGAGTCATCTTATCTTGATGCTGGTAACAGGGCTCCTGTTGAACTGTTTGGACAGGTGCTTCAGATTGCATTATCCCTGAGGTCTTACGCTGCCCAGACACTTTCGGTCATGGGGGAGTCTGCTAAGGCATCTGATATGCTCTTTGAGTCTGCGGACAGATTTCTCGGTGCAGCGCAATCATTCAAGAGCGCAGAGGCGCTGCCTACTACAAACATTCTCGAGAGGACGGATCCTGGGGTTAATGATGGCAAGGCCTCAATGCTTGTGACTATATCAGTTGAGCTGTTCAAGGCTGGAGGAGGAATACTCGCAAGTGATGGCAAGGAGGAAGCGGTATACGAGAAACTTACGGAGGTCTCAAAAAAGCTTGACAGCAGCGGGTTCCCGCTCGCTTCGCTTGCAGTAGACGAATTCGTTCTTGCTGTAATAAGCAAGGAGTACAACGAGCTGAGCGCATTGCAGCGAGACAGAATGCCTCCAACAGGGCTTGGGCAGTATCTGTGAAGACTCTAGGCAAACACCGACGCAAAATCTGGACGCCATGGCAGAATGCAGCACGCGCCTTGCCATCTTATAGGTTTATATAGGCATATTGCCAATATAAGGGTAGACAACTGTGTTTGTTGTACCAATGAGATGAGGTGTAAGAATGGCAAAATCCTACGTGAAGTTCGAAGTGTCAAAGGAAGTATCAGACAAGAGCCTTGAGGCTCTGCGACTAGCTACCCAGAACGGCGTTATAAGGAAGGGAATAAACGAGGTAACTAAGAGTGTTGAGAGAGGTCTTGCCACATTTGTGGTAATAGCTGAAGATGTTGAACCTGAAGAGGTAGTTGTACATCTTCCGACAATATGCGAACAGAAGAAGGTCCCATTTGTATATGTGCCTACGAAGGAAGCTATAGGCAAGGCAGTTGGGATAAATGTTCCATGCGCTGCTGTTGCAGTGGAGAAAAACGGGAGTGCTGAAGCCGCGATAAAGGATGTGGTCTCAAGAGTTACGGGCAAGGCCCCATCGCACGGCCAGGAGAAGCCGGCACAGCATAACGAGCAGAAGCAGCATCACGAAGCACCAAAGCAGCAGAAGAAAGAGAATAAGAAAGAGTAAGAAGGCTGATAAGTATGGCTGAGGAGCACGCAGAGCAAAAGAAATTTGACGGCTATCTTGCCGAAGTCGTACAGGTATTCCCTCTACGTACTGGGATATATGGAGAGATAAAGCAGGTATTGTGCAAAATACTCGAGGGCAAGGACAGCGGAAGAGCCATACGGAGGAATATTTCTGGCAATGTGAAGGTGGGTGATTTCATACGCCTGCCTGATACAAGCAGGGAAGATAAGCCCATACGCGCAAGGTGATTTGATTGAAATGCTCATACTGTACTTCTGAAGTCGAGAGTGGTCGTGGGCTCGAATTTGTCAGAAAGAATGGTACTGTAAGGTACTACTGCTCTACGCGCTGCTACAAGCTGAATGTAAAACTTGGGAGGAAACTCAACAAGAAGGAAATCAGGGAATCTTCTCGCACTGGCTCTCCTCAGAAATAGTAGTTCGCATGCGTTCCAGACCACAAAGGGAGCTTATAATAAAATATGGCGAGCTCTGGCTCAAGGGAAGGAACAGGAGCAAGTACATAAATCTGCTAAAGGCAAGCTTGCAGGAACGTCTTTCTATTGCAGGAAGTTTCAGCCTCATTGACTACGGAGATAGGCTTGCCGTGCCTCTAAAGCGAGAAGATGATTCACGTGCGCTTAAAGGCATAATCTCAAAAGTATTCGGTATAAGCGCTTATTCCATTGCAAACGTATCTGAACCTGATGTGGAATCCATATCGAAAGTGGCTGGTGAGATAGCCGGCGGCGCGCTTAAAGGCATTCGCGTGAGAGTAGATGCCCATAGATCCTTTAAGGGACATGCCTTCGACTCTTCTGAAATTGTCATGGCTGTTGCCGAATCCATACAGAAAGCCGGCGCAGTTCCTGACCCTAGAAACTATAATGCGGTAATCTCAATAAGCGTGACAAAGGAGAAGGCATTCGTATCAATAGAAAACAACCAGGGGCTTGGCGGGCTGCCGCTTGGATCATCCGGAAAGGCTGTAATGCTTTTGTCAGGCGGCATAGACTCTCCGGTAAGCGCATGGTATGGCATAAAGCGCGGCCTATACCCGATATATGTGCATGTGCATGCTTTCAGCACCAACAGCGAAGCAAAAGACTCGAAGATCATGGATATTCTTGACAGGCTCTCTGATTATGCTCCACACTACTCCGCATATCTGATTCCATCGCACGAATTCGATCTCTCAACCATGGCCGCAGGAAAGTACAAGACAGTGCTCCTCAAATCCTTCATGATGAACTCAGCGCAGATAATAGCTCAGAAGCACGGCGCAAAAGCGATAGTTACCGGGGAGAGCCTGGGCCAGGTCGCATCGCAGACATCATCAAATATAATGGCGGAGCAGTATGGAATAAGCATACCAATATTCCGCCCACTGATAGGATTTGACAAGGAGGAGATAATATCAAAAGCAAGGGCCATAAATACATTTGACCTGTCAATACTAAAATACAAGGACGTCTGCTCTATAAATTCAAGAAAGGTTTCCACCTCCGTACCGATCTCGATATTTGCAAGGATGCTTGCCAGGACAAAGATTGGCGAGATTGCGGCCAAAGCAGTTGAGAAGGGCGAACTCATACAGAAGTAGCATTCCGCCGCCAAAACAGTGCTCTTTTATATCTAATTCTCCAATATAAAGGCATGGATCTGCTTGTCAAGACGATACTTGCCGCTGTCATAGTATTCGCACTGCTTTTTGTAGTATACTATCTGGTAGGCCATGTGCTATCAGGGCCTATAACGTCATCACAGGCAGTTTCACTGGTGGAATCGGATCTGAGCAGGTCGTATCCAAGTGCAGTAATAAATATCACAAACGTGACCCAGTCGCAGTATCCGGGAAGCTGGCATATCGTAGCGAGCGTCATCACCAATGCCACGTCCCCATGCCCGACATATTCTGTCCTCTCGTTCGATTATCCGAAGTACGGATTTGTGAGCAGGCTTGAAAACAACTATACTAGCGGGTGCGTAGTCTACGGTCTTGTTGGAAACTCGAGCTACATACTCGCATCGTATCCAGTCGCAATAGCCCGCTCATACTCCCTCAAGATTCCGCAGGTAATGGATTATGTCAAATCCGTAGGATACGCAAATACAATTGTCACGGCTACATACTACCCAACTTTTTACCATATAGGCAAAGACTACTCTAAGATATGGCTTGTAAATTACTCCTCGCCGAGATCCAACCAGTCGGTATATGTCATACTCACGCAGGAGAGCGGCAACTTTGTCACAGAATACAACTCAACTGCATAATCTCAGACTTTTATAGAGAGCTTTACAGGGTTGTGTTCCGGGGGTCCGCCAACTACAAAGCCATTGGATTTGAGAAACTCAATGGAAGCATGGTTTGCCCTGTCAACAGTGGCACATACCTCATGTATCCCTATTTCCGCACAGCGCATCAGGCACTCCCGGACGAGGACTGTGCCCACTCTGGAGCGTCTAGCACGCTTCTCGACAATTATGCCGAGGAAGGCAATCCCGTCACTCCTGAATACCTCGCACTCTCCGATAATGCGGTTTCCATCCAGCATAACAAGATCTATCCCCTCGCCAGTTTCCATTGCGGCAATCTTCGCCCTGAGCAAGGAGTAGATCTCGGCTTCCGAAGGCTTTGATGAGAAGCGCAATGCTTTTGGATACTCATCGTATATTCCAAGTATAAGATCCCTTAGGGAATTGTAATCTGATATGCGCAGTTCCCTCATTTCCTGCATGCTACAAATTTGTAGCCGTGATTAATAATTGCTTGGTTACAAGTAAGAATTCCGTTAATATGGAAGGATTTTTAATGCCTTTGCACAAGTTAGTTTGGTAAGATGAGGATAACAAAGGGAACAGCAAAGAAGATATTCAAGGATGCAGGGGCGGACAAGGTAAGTGACGAGGCGGTATCGGAACTTTGCGAGCTTCTCAACAAGTACGCGTATGATATATCAAAGAAGGCGGTAAAGTTCGCAGCCCACGCCAAACGCAAGACCATAAAAAAGTCTGATGTGCAGCTTGCAAAGTAAGCCTTTCTCGTACTACAGCCCTTTAGATTCCTCCTCCGAGGAGCTTGAGTATAACTATAGTTCCCACTGCAGGGAGCCCGAAGAGTGCAACTGAAACAAGCACCGGTATGGTAAAGACTATTCCTATATCAAAGAGGTAATTCAGTAGAAATATCACTATGAATCCCAGAATGCTGTTGGCAATTACACCGAATACTATCCTAAGTATTGTCTTTCCAAGCTTGAATACTATGAATATTACCAAGCCTATTGCGATTATCGTGATTATTGTCGATATCAAAGCGCTTCCTATCTGCGGCAGTACCATATAAACACAATTGAATATTTCCATAAAACATTAAAAAGGTAGTGCCTAAGTGCTATCTTCAAAGAGAATACTGGAAATAATATATAACCAAATGCCATTAATTCAGATCATGATAGATGCGATAGGGCATAGAGGCGCAGCTGCTTATGAACCGGAGAACACTCTCAGGTCATTCAGGCAGGCAATCAGTATGGGTGCGACGTCAATAGAGCTAGACGTCCACATCTCGCTTGACAACGAGATAATTGTGATTCATGATTCGTCAGTAGACAGGACCACAAACGGGAGCGGATACGTAAGCAGCATGACGCTTGAAGAGCTCAAGGCTCTTGATGCAGGAAAAGGCGAGCATATACCGACCCTTAAGGAGGTCATAGACCTCGCCTACGGGCGTGCATACATACAGGTTGAGCTCAAGGATATCTCTGCCGAAGGTCCTGTTGTTGAGATGCTGCGCGGTTACAACCATGCAGAATTTTTCTTGATATCTTTTTGGCACTCTGCGCTGCTAAGGGCGAAGAGGAGACTTCCTGGAATAAAGACAGGGGTTCTTACAGAAGGCCTTCCTGTGGATCCGCTGTATCTTGTGAGAAGCGCAGATGCCGACAGGCTTGCAATAAGCCAGCATACCATAGATAAAGGCACGGTGGATGTGCTGCACAGAGGTGGAAAGAGCGTATCTGTATGGGTTGCTGACGAGATAAGAGATATAAAAAACGCAATATCGCTCGGTGTGGATGCCATAGCAAGCAATAAACCGGATGTTCTTGTACGGGCGATAAAAGAAAGTGGCGCGGGTCTCCTTGTACACAACTGACAAATCAATACATATATTTATTTTGCAGAATATGGATATTACCGTGGCACGCGGATGGCTTACGGTCTAATGACTGAGGAAGCTCTCCCCATGCAGAGCATAAACGGCGCAATTGCCATAACCGGATCAGAAACGATACCGCTGCGGCACACGAAGCGATGAGAATACGAGCGTGCCGGTGCGGATGAAACGGCCGGGGAAAATGCGATGAGCATGCAAGGCTTAAAAGCCGCGTAGTCAAATGCCATCTAAAACAGAAGGGAGGCTATGGCGTGCCACACCATGCTTTCACGTCCCTGTGATAGAGTCGCCCTTTACGCACAATGCAGTTATCTCCTGCCGGTTACTTGGCAGGGCTTTGAGTCTGATTATCTTACATGCGTCTCCCAGGGCCATTCGTGCAGCTTCGATATTGGATCCTACATTCTTTGTCTTGCATTTTATCGTTATAATGGATTTGCAGTTATCTGTGAGCGCAGGAAGGTATAGAAGCAGCGCGGAAACAGATATTTCCGGTTCGGCATTTACATCGATTCCGATAAAACTGGATCTTATCCCTGACTTGAGTACAGATTCGGAAGCCTCCTCAAAGCTGCCGCGCAGATGTAGTACGCCAGCGTTTCCAGATGCGAAGCCGCGTATGCCTTCATCTGCACCGTCGCATTTCATCTCGACGACCTCTATCTCTTCATTGGAAAATGCGCCTGTGTCTAAATCTGCATTGTCTATCGCTATCACCTTGTAGCCCATGGAGGAAAGCCCCATGCTCCATCCTCCAGGGGCCGCTCCGATGTCAATGGCTATCTCTGCATGCCCCTGCCTGGGAGTCTCTATGCGAAAAATCCTAAAGGCCTCAGAGAGCTTCCTCTCCGCCCTGCTTACTCTGTCTGCTCTGGAGGCATACGCGCGATTTATATCTATCATGCTGAACATGAGTTCTGCCGAAGCGCAATAGCCTGCGTACACAGCTTTCTTGCATACGACAATGTATAATCTGCTCTGCGGATTTTTCATGTCTATTGGAAAGCCTGCTGACTCAAGCTTCGTGCCCAGGTATACCTCTATATCCTTTGCCGAGTTTTCACCCGCGCGTTCGAACTGTATTGCTTCTATAATGAAGCTACCAATCTTTGAGCATGACTCCGAGCTTAGGTATTCAAGCAAGAAAGCCAGCATCTCATTCTTGCCGAAGCCTTCCGGCATCTCGCGCTCTGAGAACAGAGGCAGGCAGTAGTGTATGAACTTTGATGACTCTGCCCAGCCGTTTCCTGGTAGCTTTCCGTCGCATCTTATCACAATCCTGCTCCAGCTCCTCTCGAGCACCTTGAAGTCGCAGGCCGAGCGAAGCTCGTCGTACGCGCTCTTCTCAAAAAACGGTGTGAAGGAAAGCAACCCCATCATGAAAGCAACTGGCAATATCGCTTAAGCCTATATACCTTTAAGCCAATAAACTATTATGCCATTGCGCTACTCCAAGCAGATATATGACAACGTGCACGGATACATAAGCATAACGGAGCATGAGATGCAACTGATAGATACGCCTATATTCCAGCGCCTCAGGGAGATAAAGCAGCTTGGGCCCACATATCTTGTATTCCCAGGTGCGACGCATACTCGGTTTTCGCACAGCATAGGCACAATGTTTATGATGGACCTATTTGCAAAGAACACCCTGAGAGACGTGCAGGTAGACGACGATACCCTGCAGAAGCTCAGGATTGCTGCCCTTCTGCACGATGTGGGCCACTACCCGTTTTCCCATACGCTCGAGGAGGTAGTTACGCATTCAATGGGAGGGAAGAGCCATGTTGAATTCGGGACTATGCTGATCAAGAAGCTTCTCGCAGAGGAGCTTGGCACATTTACTTACAACGATATAAACGGGCTTATAGAGGGCGACAAGTCAAATCCTCTATCAATGCTTCTCTCTTCTGCAATAGATGCTGACAAATCAGACTACATGTTAAGGGATTCGTACAATACAGGTGTGCCTTACGGACAGGTAAACATCTCAAGCCTTCTTCGCATAATGCACTTCGAGAAGAACAGGATAATATTTGACAAGGACGAATCGCCAGTGGAGAATTTCCTGATAAACAGATACCACTTGTACAGGGCAGTGATACACCACAAGGTTGTAGTCGCGGTTAGCCTCATGCTACAGCGCATATTCGAGATGCTGGTGCTTGAGGGTTACATAGAAAATCCAGTGGACTTGTACAACTCAGAGGATCAGGATAAGATAGCAGGGTATAACGATGATATCGTGCTTAATGCGATGCATAAATACATAGCATCAGGAGGCAGGAAGAGCCTGCGCGAGCTTATAAAGGACTTTCTCAGAAGAGAGTCCCTGGAGCTTGCATATTCATACGTCTCGACTTCGATTCCCGAAGGGGCAGATGGAAGCCGAGGCAAGGAGATAACCTCCCTCATCGAAGCGCCAAGATATATGGCCAACTTATCAATGGACTCCGGAATAGAGAAAGACTGGATCTTCCCCGTAGTCCTTAGGACACTTGGCCTTATAGACGAAGAAGCCAGCATATTTGTCAGAAAGGATGGCAGGACCATACCAATAATAGAGTCCGATGCGCTTATCCTCAGGATGATAGGCACAAGGATGCTGTACGATGCACGGATATACACCAAAAAAGGGTCTGGCGGGCGCCTTAGAAAGGCGCTAAGCAAGATGCAGCAGTAAGCCTATTTTTCCATCTAGATTCTAGCGATAAATCCCAATGCCAAATGCTCTTGCATCTGCCTCTAATGCATCCCGAGAAAGCCTTTTAAATCTAACTTGTATATGAATAGTGAAAGCTCCTTGAGATCAATAGTGTCAGCATGGCAGAGAATAATTCGATAATTGAGATTCAGTCTGCAGAAGAGAAGGCGAAGAAAGCTATCGCTGAGGCTGAGGAAATGAGGTCGGCGAAGATCGCAAAGGCGGAGGAGGAGGCGAAGTTGATACTGAGCAAGGCAGAGGAAAAAGCAAAGGCAGCAAGAGCTAAAATACTCGATGCTGCCAATGCAAGGCTGGAAAAAGAGGCTAAGGCAATACTTGAAGAAGGCGATGGGGAAGCAAAACGGATAAGCTCCGCTAGGCTTCCTGCCGAGAAGGTAAGGTCGATAGCCGAAAAGTTAGATGGCCAGATGTTTGGCTGATGTATGTGTTGCGCACAGAACCTATGCAAAAGGTTAGAATAATCTCCATAGAGCGGGATAAGTCTACAGTTATTGCTGCACTTCACGCCATGGGCGCGATAGACCTGCGCAAGACGCATATCGAGAGCCTCCAGGATGATAGACCTGCGGATTACGCAAACGACCTCTCTGACGCGCTGATAAAAGTTTCCGGAGCCCTTCAGCTTCTCACTTCGCATCCCGTTAAGATGGCCCACCATATACGGCACGAGAAGATAATAGGCGAAGTAAGGAAACATGGGGAGCTTGATACTATATATGCCCTCGATGCCGAAAGGAAATCCATATCGGATGAGATGCGCTCCCTCAAGTACGCCGCAGATATAGCAACGTATTTCAGTGACATAAAGATTGACTTCTCTAGGACAGGCAGCAGCCGTATCGGCTACAAGGCATTTGAAACTGATAAAAAGAGCGCGTATGAAATAAAGAAGCGTATCGCAGGCACAAAGGTTCATTCTGAAGTCTACATGGCCAAAGCAGGCAAGAAGCGATATGCAATCCTGATTGCGTATGACAAGAGCAAGCCTATTGAAGATGTATACCGCGGCATGCCTTTGATAGAGCTTGACCTCTCATCCAAGTACTTGTCAGGCACTCCTGAAGAAGTGATACGGAATGCATCTGAGAAAACAAAGGAGGATAGCAAGAGACTCGAGGAGATCTCAAAGGAGATGCTTGAGATAAGCAGGAAGCATTACTCGGACCTGGCCAACCTTAAGGAGATGCTTGAGATAGAACTGGAGAGGGCAGAGGCAAGTTCGAATTTCAAGAGAACAGAATCCACTTTTGTAATAGAGGGATGGGTGCAGAAGCGACAGATAGGTGAACTCAGAAGCAGGATGGCATCCGTTACAAACGGGCACGCATCGATAGAGCTTATAGATTCTGAAGGCGAGCTTGCGCCTACTCATACGCGCAGGCCTAAATTCCTCCAGCCTTTCGATTACATGGTAAATTTCTACTCGGTTCCCAGAAGCGACGAGATAGACCCCACATGGATATTCATAATATCCTTTCCCATATTCTACGGATTGATGGTAACCGATGTTGGATACGGCCTTGCATCCCTCATAATGGCCACGCTTATTACAAAGAGAACCGACCCGAACGGATTGATGTATAATGCAGCAAAGATATGGCAGCTTAATTCCGTAGCTGCAATGATATTCGGTTTTCTCTCCAATGAATGGTTTGGCTTCCAGCTTAACCAGTATATAGCGCCATTCCAGGGATTCAGCTGGTTCAAGGATACGCCAGCGCTGATAGCCATAACTGTCATATTCGGCGTAGTGCAGGTAATACTCGGGCTAGGGATAGGGGCTATAAACGCAAAGAATCACGGGCACAAGAAGATTGCAATAGCAAAAGTTACATCCATGCTCGTAGTTGGGTTTGGGACAGTTGCGGTTGCAGGCGCATTCTTCGGCGCGTTCAATGCATTGATTACTGAGGTTTCAGGGATAATAGCCATAGTCTCCCTGCTACTCACGGGCGTCCTTAGCGGCACTGAAGCAACTGAGATCACCAACCTGATAACGCACCCGATGAGTTATGCAAGGCTAATGGGCTTCGGGCTGGGAAGCGTAATAATAGCATATCTTATAGACATGGCATTCACACCCCATCTGAGCAGCGGGATAGTTATATTCGTTCTGTATATGGTAATATTCGTAGTGCTGCAGTTCCTGAACATGACACTCGCCATATTCGAGGGCATAGTCCAGGGTGTAAGGCTTAACTTCGTAGAGTTCTTTTCCAAGTTTTACATAGGCAACGGCATAAGGTTCAGGCCATTCGGATACAAGAGGGTTTATACAAAGGATGATTCTAAAAATTGGTGAATTATGTGACAATAGACATGAATTCTGCGATAGCAGCAATAGGTGCAGGAGTGGCAATAGCTGGCGGTGCAATAGGAACTGGTGTAGCCCAGTCTGGCATAGGCAGCGCGGGCCTGGGGCTTATTGCCGAGAAGAAGGAGAATCTTGGAATAGTGCTGCTCTTCTTCGTCATACCAGAGACCCTGCTGATATTCGGATTCGTAATAGCAATACTGATAATGCTTCAGGCTGGAATAATATAAGGTGCATATCCAATGTCGCTGGATAGCATAAGGAAAAGCATACTCTCAGAGTCACAGGCGAAGGCACGTGCCATAGACTCTGAGGCTGAAGCCTCCTCACGCAAGATAATCCAGGAAGCCGATTCTGAAGCGGAGAGGCTTATAAAGGCAGCAGAGGATGAAGCCAGGAGAGAAGCAGAGAGGATACTCCGCGAGGGGGTGGCAGGCGCGCAGGTGGAAGCGTCATCCAAGGTAATAGAAGCAAAGAGCAGGGTGCTTCAGAACGAGCTTGAATCGGTCATGTCAAACCTGGCAAAGATTATAAGCGAGAAGCACATGAAGGACGTGCTCCACGAGGCAATGAAGCAGTATGCCTCAACCGGGGAGGATCCGAAGAGCGCTGTAATAGCATCTAGCAGGGAAAATGAGCACATTGCAAAGAGCGCAGGTGTAAAGCACGAGGTTGCGGATATAAGTGGGTTTACCATACGCAACAAGGACGGCAGCGTTACACTGGATGCGACAGTTGAGAGCGTAATAAGCAAGGTAAAGGAGGATGCTCTCAGGCTCATAGATGCAGATCTCTTTGGAAAACCAGCAGAACCGGAAAGGCGTAAGGCAGCTACGAAAAGGAAACCTGCCAAGAGGGGTAAGAGATAATGCTTGCAGGATCAGGGGCAGCAAGGCATTACGGCTACTCAAGCGCAAGGGTAAAGTCCATGGAGAGCCAGATACTGGACCGGAAGCTCATGCACGATATAATAAACGCAAAAGACGTCTCCACTATACTCACCATGCTCTTCCAGACGGAGTTCAAGAAGGACATAGAGGACTTTGGAGGGATGGAGATAAAGCATGAGCTGATAGACTTTGCACTAAGCAGAAATCTCGCAAGAAATGTCAGTAAACTTGTCCAGGTCTCCCCTACTACTGAGCGCAAGCTGATAAGATCCATAGTAGGCAAATGGGATCTTTACAATGCAAAGACCATACTGGAAGCTAAAGCTAGGGGCATCGGCTACGATGCGGTAGCAGGCACCCTGATAGATTATGGCGTATATAACTCGTCAGTTGCGAAGGAGATTATGAGGGAGGAATCTATTGAGAATATCTTTGGGAAGCTTATGCTTAACTCGCCTTACAGGGATATACTCTCCGAGGGATTGGAGGTCTACAAGAAGGACAAGAACCTCCTGCATGCAATAGGCGAGATTGACAAGGCTTATTACAAATCCCTTGGCGGTGTAATAACCGGCTTGCGCGTGATACAGAACGAGGCGGCAAGGAGAAGAAAAATGGAAATAGACA
>JAKBQS010000075.1 GCA_021835105.1 Microcaldota archaeon | reverse complement strand
ACACGGCAAAGGAAGCACCGCAGACGGGGTTCTGATATATAGTACAAAATACGCTAATGACATAATAGAAAAGGATCAGCTGGAGAAGGTATCGCAGGATACCGGGTTCAAGCTTATTGTTACAGTAACAAGATCTCAGGATGGGGATGGCTGGACTGGCGAAAAAGGGCACGTCGATGCAAACATGATATTGAAATATGCTCCAGACTGCAAAGAGAGAATAAGCTACATATGCGGGCCGCCTGGCTTCGTAAAGGCCGTAAAAGAAGCCTTAATCTCATTGGGAGTCACCGAGAAGATGATAAAGGCGGAGATGTGGGGCTAAAACGCCGCAGTGCGGCATAAGAAGTAATTTCTCATTGCTTCTTCTTGCCTATAAGATACCTGTACATTATGCCGCTGACTATCTGGAATGCCCCTCCGAGAAAGAGCGGGGCAGGAAGGGAGTATTCCATAAGATACCCACTTGCTCCTGAACTCAGCTGCGATATCCTTGTCGAGACGCCCTGAAAGCTCGTTGCCGTGCCATAGTCCTCCCTGTCTATACCGCGCATATTCACCGCATTCCTTGTGGGATTTCCCAGGCCTGCAAAAAATGCCCTAAAGAGATAGACTACTGCAACCAGGATAAGAAATGGGGATAATGCCATTGCGATAAGCAACGCGCCGCCAAGAACCCTTGTCAATGAAGCAATGCTCAAAGGATCGAACTTTCCATGCATGTAAGAAGCGTAATACGCACCCAGTGCGGTAACAAGATACGAGAGCCCGAATATCACTCCTATCTCAAGCGTTGTCGCCTTGTAAGAGAGTTCCAGCCAGAGGGGAAGAAGAGGTATCGCAAGGCCAAGGCCTATCCCTCCAAGGGAATTTGCAGCAATCACTTTCAGTATATACCTGAAGCTGCTTCCTTTCATTATCCGCGTACTCTTCCTTGGCCGCTTCTCTTCCTTGATGAAGAGAAGGCAGGCGAACGACAGGAAGAGGAGCAAGCTTGATATTAAGAATCCTGCCCTGTAAGCAGCCAGGGTGCCCAGCTCCGAGGAGAGATAGAAATGTGCCGAAACAAGTGCAGCGCCGAAAATCGAGAAGAAAGAGGCTATATATGTAATCTGCCCGAGCTTATTCACCCGTTTGCGTTCATCTGGGTAATTGCTCGCAACTATTGCAGTAGATCCGGGTGAGAATCCCCCTCGCATTCCTCCTGCCGCTCCCCCTATCCCTGCTACTATCACTGCGGCTATGATAACCGGCACGTTCTGCGAGAAGAAAATCACAAGTGCCCCGAATGCCGGTATTATCTCGCTGATAAGCAAAGAGTACTTGTATCCTGCCCTGTCTCCCAGCGCACCAAGGGCGAGGGTCTCCACAATCATAAACAGCATTACTCCAGCAACAACAAACCCTATGCTTATCACGCTCAGCCCCATTGCCGCAAGGTAAAGCGGCATCGTGATTGTCATGTATATTATTCCGATGCTCCTGAGCGCCCTCGAATAAAGCAGGAACCTAAAACTTTTCTCAACTTCCCCTGAATCAGAAACCATAACTACGCCGTTAATAATCTAACTAATAAATCATAAATACCGCAGTCATAGCGCCGTTCTCGTATCAGGAAGGCGCTTTCCAATAAGCTTAAAAACTTTAACTGTAAGACAAATATGTCAAACGGCCATAGGGGCAGGGAAACGCCCGAACCCATTCCGAACTCGGAAGCTAAGCCTGTCTACGATATGAAATACTGCTCTAACGGGTGGGAAAGCATATTGCTGTTTGGCATTTATTTTTTCCTTACGTATAGTTCCTCTATAGCAGTAAGCATAACATCAAGAAACTCGTTCTTAGGAAGCTGGCCGCTATATCTCTCTATCGCCTGCTTCGCAGCGGCGCCGTACCACTCTGCTTTCTTACGCGCTTTCTCGACGCTTCCGTATTTCTCGGCAATGCCCGCAAGGTACATTATCTCCTCCTCGCTCTTCTCCTCCCTCTTCTTCCCATAAATCCTCTGCATCTCCTTCTTCTCTTCCGCATCGGCGCTCTTGTAAGCGTCAAGCATTATCAGCGTGAGCTTACCCTCCCTGAGATCGCCATATCTCTGCTTTCCGAAGACCTTCTCATCCGCTCTCATATCAAGAATGTCATCAACTATCTGGAAAGCCATTCCTGCAGGCATTCCGATTTCCTTGAGCATGCCGAGCTCGTTCTTCCCCATGCCTGCGGCTATAGCTCCAAGCTGCATCGGCCCGTATACAGTATAGTAGCAGGTCTTGCCCTGTATTATCCTGAAATATAGCTTCTCATCAGCTGCCGCAAGGCTCCTGACATTGTAGATGAAATTGTCCTCTATATACTGCCCTTCTACCGTATACTCGAGCATCCTGTAGAAATTGTCGAAGAACGCGCTTCCCCTGCGCATACCCATCTTCCTAATATTATCCTTGAGCATCTTCCACATGACCATATGCGCTGCGTCGCCTGCGTTTATAGCCAGCTCCTGTCCGTAGAGCTTGTGGAGTGCCGGCTTGCCGCGCCTGAGCTCCGAATGGTCCTCTATATCATCGTGTACAAGTATCCAGTCTTCGGAGAGCTGCATCGCAGCGGCAGGAAGCACGAGTTCATCTTCCCTCGCCCCAAAGAGCTGCCCGGAGAGCATA
>JAKBQS010000019.1 GCA_021835105.1 Microcaldota archaeon | reverse complement strand
GCAGGAGTTAAGGAGGCATACAAAGTTCTAGGGGGCCTTGACCGCAACAACCAGGAATGCTTTGCGCATGCGAAGAGGATATCAAGGAACAAAAAGATACCAATAGTATATGGCGCGTACCCATTCAGCAGCATAGCATACAGATGGAAGACGCAGTTCAACGAAAACGCAAAAGTAATATCGTATTGCAGCAGCTTCCCTGAATTAAACCACAATGATACTATGGCTCTTGCTGAGACTTACAGGAAGGATGAATTTTATATCATGGTCTTTGACTCGGAGAGGAGAGAGATAAAGAGCAGGATAGAGATAACCTCAAGGCTCACGCAGACAAAGTTCAATTTTATAGAATTCGCAGGGAGGAGCCTGGCCGCGAGGCTCTTTTACATGATACATTATGGGGATTACTTATCTTATCACCTTGGAAAGATGCGCGGGGTCGACCCTACGGATGTTAGCCTTATAGAAGAGCTGAAGAGATCCCTGTAAGGCATAGGATTGATTTTTATATTAATAATGCGTAATATTTATTGCGATTGCTGATTGGTGTATTATATGATGGAATTGAACGAAGGAAATTTTGAAGGCAGCGTAATAAAGTCCAAGTTACCCGTCGTTGTAGACTTTTGGGCCGAATGGTGTGGCCCGTGCAGGATATTCTCCCCTGTCATAGAGAAGGTATCGAAGGCTTACGATGGCAAGGTTAATTTCGGGAAACTGAATGTAGACGAGAACAACAAGATAGCGCAGGAATACAATATAATGAGCATACCTACAGTCATGATCTTCGAGGATGGAAAGGTAAAGTCAATGTCCATAGGCGCTCTTCCTGAAGATACATTCAAGAAATGGCTTGACAAGAACCTGTAATTCGTTGTTGCGATGCCCTTTGAGCTTGCGCGCGGCATGAGGGATTTCCCGCCCAATGCAGCTATAATCTCGAAATCGATTGCGGATAAGGTAGAGTCGGTATTCAGGAGGTTCGGGTTTTACCCTCTTAAGACACCTGCCCTGGAGAAGAAGGACACACTCCTAGCCAAGACTTACGGCGACGATGCGGAAAAAGAGATATTCTTTCTTGACAACGGCGAACTTGGCCTCAGGTATGATATGACTGTGCCTCTGGCAAGATACGTCTCATCGGACAAAAGCCTGCAGATGCCTTTCAAGAGGTACCAGATAGGAGATATATGGCGGAGGGACGAGCCGCAGCATATGCGATTCAGGGAATTCACGCAGGCGGATGTGGATATAATCGGATGCGGCGCGCCTGCGGCTGATGCGGAGGTAATAGCAGCTACAGCACTAGCTCTTGAAGAGGCAGGGATTGAAGATTACGAGATAAGGATGAATGACAGAAAACTGCTAGGCGGGCTTCTTGATTACTTCTCCATTCCTGTGAAGGACCATTCCAATGCAATACGCATTATAGACAAGAAGGCGAAGATAGGAGGTGCGGCAGTGATTGATGGGATAGCTGGGCTTGGGGTAGAGCGCGGGAAGGCCGAATCCATAGTGGCATTTCTGGAAGGAGACAGTGAAGGTGGAAGTACGCTCGAGAAGGTTTCTGCAATGCTTCCCGGTCTTAAGGATGAGATAAATGTGTTCTCGGAGATAATGGAGCTGGTCGCAGGTTATGGCATCGCAGGCCGATTGAGATTCGATCCGTCGCTTGCCAGAGGGCTTGATTATTATACTGGTGCAGTATGGGAATTCGTCTCTGTCAAAGATGGAGTGGCTCTCCCCAGCATAGGAGGCGGAGGAAGGTATGACAAGCTTATAGGAAACTACTCCGGCAGGGAGTTGGCGGCGGTGGGGTCATCGATAGGGATAGACAGGGTGGTAAGCCTGCTTGGATTAGAAGCGCAAGAGAAGACTTATGCAAAGGTTATAGTTATACCTGTAACCAAAGACGAATTCAGGTATGCGTTAGGTATTGCAAACAGGCTAAGGGCATCTGGCATATGCACAGATCTTGCAATAATCGAGAGGAGCATCTCAAAGAATCTAGAGTACGCCAACGGGATGGGGATACCTAATGGTTTAATAATAGGTAAGAAGGAAATAGAGCTGAATAAGGTAAAGCTCAGGAATATGTCAAGCGGAACAGAGGAGCTTCTTGATCTGCAGGAAGCCGTAAGGAAGCTTGGCGGTGTTTAGATGGCCAAAAACAGTGAAGTTGACGAAGTAACGGAGAAGACTCTGCGCAACGGAGGGGTGCTTGCGGTGCTTTATTTTGATATACATGGCAAGAACAAGGAAGAGCTTCAGCCGCTCATGGTTGACTTAATAAACAATAGGCTCCTTAAGACAAGGGGCGTTGTCTACTGCCACGGGAGCGTGGAGGCGCCTATCGAGCTTGGCGACGGCTATTCCACGGCTGCGACGGTGGAGATACTGTTCAAGGATATAAAGGCGCTCGTGGAAGTATCGTTCAACTTCGCGCCTGTAGGAATAAACATAATCAAACCGGAGAACGAATATATAATCAAGATGCCGATGATGCAGTCTCTTATGCTGGACCTTGCGCAGATATCCATTGAATATTCCAATTACATACTAAGCAGGGTTCTTAACGAGGACGAATATAAACGCATACAGGAGAATATGAAGTCTCGCGAAGAGATAGGCAAACGCATATTAGGGAAGGCTGATGGCAGCGGCTAAGCAGATATCTTCCTGTGCAATATAAAGCGCTTTATAATCTCAGTTGGCCTGTCCATATCGCCATAGTCTCCAAGGATTCTGCCCACGCCTGCTTTATTAAGCATCCTTATTACGATGCCTATATTTCTCTCGCTCAGAGACCCATAAGCCTTGCTTATCATGGAATGCATGGCGAGATCAATCCTATTCTTGCTCCTAAACTTGCTTTCGTAAGAAGAGAGCCTTGATCCGTGTATTATGTGGTCTACAACTGCCTCGCCTGCCATGATGCCGCCCTGCGAGCCGAAGACTATTCCGCCGCCTGTTGATGCTTTTGTCTGCCCTGCAGCATCGCCCGCAAGAAGCACCTGGTTTTTGTCATCTGAAATCCTGTGCCTCAGCCCTATCGGTATTATGCTTGCGCCTTCAGAGATTATCTTTGCTCCTGCAATCATTTCCGTAATCCCATAATGGTTTATGAACCTGTCGAATGCCTTCTTGCTGTTCCCGTGCGAAGAGGCTACGCCTATGCCAGCCTCCAGGACATCTTTTCCATTTGGGCATACCCATGAGAATAATCCAGGAGAGATGTTGTTGTTCAGGTATATGTCAACACTTCCGATATCCTGCGGCTCGACGTTGTACTCAACTCTGTATGTAAGGATATATCTCTTAACCGAACCCATGTTGAAAACCTTTGCGACATCGGATACTGCACCGTCTGCGCCTATTATTATGTCGTTCTTTGACATTTCAATAAGTTCAGTTGCAGTGAGCTTCTTTCCTGTTACTATGGATACGCCTTCGCTCGCCGCCTCATCCATGCATATCTCGTTTAGTATTCCCCTGTCAATCACCTTTGCTACAGGAGCCTTTGCCTTTACTTCCAATACCGAATCACCAGCATGAATCCGCGCGCCGGATAGCGAATTTGTAAGCGCCTTGGAACAATTAACCCCCAATCGCGAGAGCCCGTTTGAGGATACGATGCCTGAAGCCCTTATTGGGTAGCCTGGCTTCTGCTTTTGGTCGTATATGGTTACGTCTATGCCGTATCTTGCGACAGTCTTTGCGGCCATCAATCCGGCATTTCCGGCACCTATAACATTAACTTTCTTTTGCATTTTAAAGCACTCCTTACAGTCCTCAGTTTGTCTTGTTGCGTATTGTATTTAGAGCTTGTGCAATCATTAGGTTTTGAAATGCGTTGTACTTGGTAGGGATGCAATTATCTGTCCTGTACATAATGTCTTTGCACATGAATTTTCACCACCGTTATATTTAGATAGCTATTTAAAAATATATGCTGAAAAAGATATGTTATCTGGGTCTTTATAGTGCTATTTTTGGTAATACTATTTGGCATATTGGCCGTCATTGTGCCGGGCTTTCTCCTGGCCTTTGCGCTGCTTGGAAAGACGAGAATGCCAAGAGTAGAGATATATTCAATAGGTGTAATATTCGGACTCATATTTCCTCCTACGCTCCAGTGGCTTGAGGCTTACCTGATACCATACCTCCATTTCTTTTCGTATTCAATATGGCTGTACAACGCGAATGTAATACTTCTCTCTTTAGTAGGTCTTGCCCTGTGCATTAAGCAGGGGGTTCTTGACTTGAACTCCGGCTTCGGCATAGTGAAGGGCGGTAAAGGAACTGGTCCTCTGCCTTCCGATGAGGATACCTCAAGCATACACTCCGTAAGAAAATGGATACATGAACACGGAGGCGAGGAAGGTGCGGCGATGCTTGAAGAGCATAGGAAGAAGGAGAAGGAGCTTGATGAGGAGCATGAGCGCGAGATGGCTCTTTTGAAGGATTCAAGCGAGGAGGAGAGGAAGCGCATCTCCGAATCGCATAAGGAGGAGAAGAGGCGCCTTGAGGAGCGCCAACTGCATAGGGAGGTATCATTTGTTAGGGATGCGCATGGAGGAAAAGCCCATCCACACCATAATAAGAAGCCTCTTCTGAACACCAGCAATATAATAACTTTCCTTCTTGTTCTGCTTCTGATATTCACTTTTGCGAGCCGCATGCTAAGCTTCGGAGTAGCACCGAAATACTTTGAGTTCGATCCCTATTTTGACATGGTAAGCGCGCAGTACATACTTACTTATGGCTACCAGATACCGTTCGACCATGCCGCATGGCCTTCTGTTGTGCAGGGAGTTAACCACAGGATACAGCCCCTTGTACCTTATCTTGAAGTATACTGGTATGATCTTGCAAATACCAATTTCCACTATAAATACCTGAATAATACACTTCTCAGCCAGGTGAGCAGCCTTTATCCTCCTCTTGTTGCTGCACTACTTGTTTTCGTTGTATTCATTTTCATAAAGTATGATTATGGAGAGAAGGCAGCAATATTCGGCGCCACGCTTGTTGCTGCGATGCCGGTTATATATCAGCCGTTTATAGCAGGTGAGCAGCTCCTTGAGCCTTGGGGCATATTCGCGCTATTCTTCTTCTTTGCCACTTATATCGTGGCGATAAGGAACATGAAGGAGAAGCGCTATGCGGTGCTTGCTGGAATAGCATTTGCATCGAATTTCCTTGGTGCCCATTATTACTTTGTCCCTGCCGCAATCATAGGACTTTACATATTCCTGCAGGGTGTTGTGAACCTACTGAAGAACAAGGATAACACCGATTTTTACATAATGAACGCGATAGTTATACTTGTAATAATAATATCCTACCTGCTTTATGCACCGTATGGGGCATCGCTTACAAACAGGACGCCGAGCATAGCAGGAATACCCATAATAATAGCCATACCCGTCTTTGCGCTTGTAGTCATATTCCTTTTGGACTACATACCTAGAACCGATGATCTGCCAAGGAGCATAAGGAAATACACCAGCAGGGTCGTAAACATCAACGTCGCAGATAATGACCTTTTAGTAACAAGGCTAGGAATCCTTGTGGCAATTGTAGTAATAGGCTTGTTAGTTACCTTCTTTACCCCGCTTGGCAAGCCGGTATTGAACTATCTGAGCATAGGAGAGCACTTTACAACGCCGAATACGCCGCTTTTCATGACGGTGCAGGAATATGCACCGACAGGCTTGAACTTCAATTTTGACAGTGCAGGCATGGGTTCTGTTGCGCTTCACCTGCCAGGCAACCTTCTCGTCTTGGGAGTGCTGGCGATTTTCCTTATCGTATCCGCAATGAATATCTATTACAAGAATTCGCAGACAAGCATACTTGCGGTATCAGTAATAATCGTGCTTGCTTTTGCGGGATTCAGCGAGGTGAAGTATCTTCCTCATTTCGCCGTAGGCTACGCAATAGCGCTATCGGTTATAATAGGGGAGATAATAATCATAGCTGAGAAGGGGCTCAAGGATAAGATTTACGTTTATGCAGCATATACCCTGATAGGCTTGCTGGCCATGTCGGTATTTATCCCGGTCTTCTATTCTGCATCCGCAGCTGCGCTTAACCCGAACTGCACTACTATACAGAATAGCAATAATGAAATTGGCGACTTCCTGTATTGCAATACAATCTCGCCGAGCTGGGTAGCCGCCACTAATTGGATGAGAGCAAATGTCGGGCCTAATGCGCCGAGGATACTCTCATGGTGGGATTACGGGGACTGGATTAACTGGTTTGGAAACAGCAACGCGGTGATAAGAGGGGACAACTCCGTACCTACATATGATTACAAGGTTGCAGCACAGTACGTCCTTGGCCCTGCAGACGGGTATAATTATACGGAACTTGCGAACTTCATGGACTCTGCGCAAGCAGGATATGTCCTGTTCGATGACCAGCTCGTGCCCAAGTGGGGTGCGCTTGATTTCCTTGCATGCGTAGGAGTCAATGAGACCAGCAGGGCATTTGCAATAAGCGCAGGGCAGCAGTACGGACAGCCTTATGTGCTTGGAACTTCCAGATGCGAGCTTTCACACGATCCTTCCTACATAATGATACCAGAGTCCGTCTTAGCCAGTACTGGCCCTAGCATAGGCGATTATTGCTCAATATCGAATAGCACAAATGTTTACATAAAGGCTCTGCAGTTTACTGGAAGTTTCCCATTTGGAACGGTAGGAAATACAACATACTGCATGCCTGAGTCTTTCCTTTCTACAGGGGTGCCTGTGAGGCTTCTTTACCAGAACGGGACGGAGACCAACATAGCTGTATCGGATAGCTTCTTTGAGGGAGCGGTGCCTACGAGCAATAATCAGACATTCTTAAGCTTCATGGCAATATACATGCCAAACGGACCGAATGGAACAATCACCAATGCACCTTCTGAATTCTACCAGTCGAATTACTATAGAGGTTTCTTCCTTGGCAAGCTTCCCGGATTCACGCTGGTGTATCCATCAAACGTGACAGGAGTAAACTACGTGAACAACACTGGAAACCATATAATGATATTCAAACTTGACAACTTCACAGGCACACTTCCTTACGTAGTGCCGAAGCCGAGCTGGATACATAATAATTATTCCATTCCTGGATAAAGCGGGTCAGCGTTGAGATGAAGCTAATTGTACTTCAGCCGTATATCAACCTTAGAGGCGGTGTCGATAGAGTGCTCCTGAAGATAGCGGAGCACTACAAAGCGCCGATATACACACTTGAGTATGACAAGAGCTCTTCCTTTGAGGACTTCGGGAAGCTTGATATAAGGAAGATTGGCAAGGATGTGCCTTTCCAGAGCAGGCTGCCATACAGGGCTTCGCAGGGGCTCAAGTACGGATACAACTTTTACAACATAAAGATAGATGAGGATTATGATGTCCTCAACCCGCACATATCCCCAAGCGAATGGATACGCCATAAGAATGAGCGCGTCTTGTGGTACTGCCATACGCCTCCTAGGGAGGTGTATGACCTCTATTCTACAAGGATGAGAGGCAGAGGATATGGTGACAAGATAATATATGCAACTTTTGCCAGGGCATACAAGATGATAGCCAACAAGGTGGTAAAGGATCTTGAAGGCATAGCGACAAACAGCGAGACGACAAGAAGCAGAATCCGCAAGTATTATGGAAGGGAAGCGAAGGTTATAAACCCAGGCGTAGACGTCGAGAAGTATAAGAGCAGTTCTTACGAAAACTACTTTTTTTACCCTTCGAGGATACTGGTAAATAAGAGGCAGGATTACGTTATAGACGCTTTCAAGCGCTTCGAGAAGAAGGATGGAAGGGGGAAGTTTAAGCTGGTAATAGCCGGCACACTCTCCAAGGATCCGGAGCACCAGGCGTATATGAACAGGATAAAGAAGATGGCTGAAGGCTACAAGATACAGATAATAACGAATGTTGATGAGAGCAGGCTTATCAAGCTTTACAGCGGTGCGATGGCTGTGCTCTTCGCTGCAATAAACGAGGACTTCGGATTTATACCGCTTGAGGCCATGGCTTCCTCAAAGCCCATAATATCTGTGAATGAAGGTGGCCCGAGGGAAACGGTAAGGAATGCGAAGACAGGTTTCCTTGTCAACTCCCCGCAGGAGATGGCGGAGAAGATGCTCCTTCTGGCCAATGATGCGAAGGCTGCGGAGCGCATGGGAAAGGAAGGAAGGAGAGAGGTGGAAAGGAACTACACTTGGGAGAGGTTCTTCTCTCTCTTTGATGCGGAGCTGGAAAGGATTAAAAAGGGGAAGAAAGAAGATAATGCAAATCCCAGAAAATGATAAGATGCTTGAGATAGAGTTTAAGTCGAGGAAAAGCATATTTGCAAGCGACCAGTCATCCAGAGATATTCTTAAAAAAGGGTTCTTTGGGGAAGAATCGGGCAAGCGCACTATGCTAATCCCTGAAGAGGCGCTATACCTTATAGATGTAAGAAACGCAAAATGCACCAGCGTGGGCAGGGATGTCTCCTTTAATGACATTGCGGCAAGGTTCTGGAGCGATAAGAAATTCACTGCCAGGTATTTTACATATAAGGACTGGAGAGATAGGGGACTGGTAGTAAGGGGAACGGGATCGGAATACAAACAGCCTGACAAGACTCCGGTGAAATCTTATCCGAAAGCAGAGTTGTCTCTTCCAAAGTATTCGGTATCGGGGATCTTCTTCAAGAGCGATCTGATATCCATAGTGGATGACAATGAGAAGGGAAAGGAGCTCTATGAGACTCTCTGGTTCGGGCAGTATGGATCGTACAAGGCCGCGGAGAGAGGGCAGCTCAACAAGCTTGACGTATACGAGAGCCTCTTTCTTATGGAGATGGGCATGCTAAAGCTTAACATAAGCAAACAGGAGCTGATTCGCCTTGCCAAGGCGAGGAGAGCCGATTTCCCAAGCCTGTATGAGGTCTATAGGGACTGGAGGGAAAAAGGCTACGTGATAAAGACAGGGTTCAAGTTCGGCACGCATTTCAGGCTGTATTTCCCAGGGGCAAAGCCGGTTAAGGAGGGAGCAAAGGACTGGATACACTCAAAGCACGTGATACACGTCTTTCCGCGTGAGTCCAGGCTGCTTATATCCGAATGGGCGAGAGTGATAAGGGTTGCGCATTCGGTAAGGAAGACATTCATACTGGCTGTTACCGGAGGCACTATGGCCAAGAAGGTAGGGATAGACTTCATACTTTATCATAGGAAGGGAGGCGATGCGGAAAACCCTGATGGCTCTGCCCCGCGATATTGCATGCTCTCGCTGAGCGAGGAGGAATATATAGGCGGCGCGGAATTTGCAGGTGCAATCAAGGCTGCCAAAGAGAAGAAGATGGAACTTATAGTTGCCATAGCAGACAGGGAGACTTCCGTTACATACTACAAGGTAAGGCAGATAAAGATATCAGGAAGCAAGAACGAGTATTATGAGATAGACTGGATGCAACCTTAGGCGCATCTAGTTTTTTACATTAGAGATCAGGTTTTTTACTATGTAAGAGGCTGGATTTACACCAGTTACTCTCCTGAATCCCGACCATGATATTGTTGGATTTGCCTCAAGCACATAATACCCATCCTTCGTGTCGGCTATGTCTATTCCTGCGTAATCCAGCTTTAGCGCTTCTGTTGCTTTTATCGCGATCTCGCGCATCTCCGCGTTTATTTGCGCCTTCCTAGGCTCTGCGCCCTGGGCTACGTTGCTCTTCCAGCCTTTTGCCTTCCTGAACTCTGCACCTATAACCTCTCCTCCGACTACCACCACCCTGTAGTCGCCGCCGCCCTTCTTATCGAGGAACCTCTGGACATATATAGGCTTGCTCAGATTGGTAAAATAGCTGAATATGTGCATTGCTGCATCCGGATCGCTGATGCGGAATACGCCTATGCCCTTGCCGCTCCTAAGCGGCTTTATTACAGTATCGGAATACTTCTTCACAGCCGCGTATCCGTGGAAAAAATTCTCGCTTGAGGTGGTATCAGGCACCGGTATCTTGTATTTTGAGAGTATGATTAGAGTGCCGAGCTTGTCGCTTGCAGATACCCATGAGGATATTTTATTTGATATCACCATCCCGTTGAGCTCCAGAGCCTGTGCGAGCCAGAGGCGGTGGCTGAACTGCTCGTAGTCTCTTATTATCCCTATGCTCCTCATGACAGCTGCATCCGCAGATATGTGTTCTGCTTTTCCACCGTTTGTGTGCATGAGAGCAACATTTCCGCCTTCTATCCTTACAAACGACTCTGATAGGTTTATGCTCACGTATCCTGCGTTGTTCTTGGATATCGCTTTCTTCAGGTCACTGAGCTCTTCGTTAGAGTAGCCCTCTGATGATGATATCACGCCTATTTTCATCCAATCGCGTATACTTATCGGAAGCGGTAATTTATATTAGGGTTGTTTGGCGCTGGTGCAGCGCGGATGGATAGAGACTCTTTCCCTCTACAAAGGTTTAAATACATGCCTCATGAATACTATTCATAGGCGATGGCATGAAGATCTCTGAAATATATAGCATGGATATATACAGCGATTCTGGTCAGTATCTTGGCGAAGTACAGGATGTTATAGTGGATCTTGAGAAGGGCGAGGTAAGCAGGCTCCTTATGGTTCCGTGGAAGAACATACGCGGAGATGCGAAGGGAGCTTTGAGGCAGAAGAGCATACTCTACAAGAGCGTAAAGAATGTAGGCGATGTAGTCCTCGTATCTGCACCTGTACCAGGATCCCAGGAAGCAAGAAAAGATGAAGTGGAAGACCTGACAAGGTAGTTTTTTACTTTCCTATTACTTTGGGGAATTTTATCCCTTTCTGATTAAGGTACGTGCCCTTGTAAGGGTTGCGTACCCTATTCAGTGTAGTGGCAAATATAACGTGCGCGAATCTTGTTCCCGGCCTTAGAAGTATGCCGCTGCTTGCGGCATTAAAGACCTCAAGCGTTATGTTGCCTGCGAAGCCTGCGTCTATAATGGTGGGCGGCATTATGAGGCCGTGGCGCGCCCATGTGCTTCTCAATTCCACGAATCCTATAAGATTTTCTGGAAGCTTCACGTTCTCTATGGTGGAGAGGAGCACCTGTGAACCAGATTCTATTATCAGTTCGCGGCTGTTCTTCTCTGACACGTACTCGTTGTTGACGTGTTTTGGATTGGATGGATCAAGCACGAATCCTGCAGGGCGCTTGATGTGCTTCGCTATCTCGTTCGATAGCCTGAGATCCAGGCCATTTTCCCTTATAATGTCCTTCTTGAATGGCTTTATCACAAGCCTCTTCTCCTTTATAAGGCTCTCAAGGTCAAAATCTGAAAGTATCATACTACCAAGATGCTTGCATAAAATATTAAAACCAGTAACCCGATTAACTCTTGTCCTGTGATCTTATGTTCGTGGCCTTAGAGGGCATAGACGGCTCCGGAAAGAGCACCGTGGCGCAGCTTCTTTACGAAAGCCTTAAAGGGAGGGGTTTTGTCCTTACCAAGGAGCCTACCGAGAGCAGGATAGGAATATTCATAAAGGAACTCCTGAAGGAGCAGGAGCTCAGCCAGGACACGATACAGCTCCTATTCACAGCGGACAGGGCGTACCACATGGAGACATTCGTGGAGCCGATGCTGGGGAAAGGGCACGGAGTTATAACAGACAGGTATCTCTTCTCGACCATAGCGTACGGATACGGCGCTGGGCTTGAAGTGGAATGGATAGAGAAGCTTAATTCAAGGTTCAGGATTCCTGATATGACATTCCTAATGGACCTCGATCCCGAGACAGCTGTGCAGAGAATAGGGAAACGGAATGAGAAGGGTGAGTTCTTCGAGAAGCTCGACTTTCTTAAGAGGGTGCGGGAGGGCTACCTTATGCTCTCGAAGAGATACAAGGGTTTCATCTTAGTGGATGCATCGAGAGATGAGAACAGCGTCAGGGATAGTATTTTATCTGTGATTGAGGATAAAATTTAACGTGCTCCTATCGTCTAGTCCGGCCAAGGACGTGGGGCTTTCAACCCCGCAACTCGGGTTCAAATCCCGATGGGAGCATCACACATTTGGAGCTATTAGACAAAGGCGGGAAACAGCCAGCAACTCAAGATTCTGATAAAAAGTATTGCTGATATTTATCCCGTCTGGCGGTAAATGCCACTGTATAACGAGAATGCCTTGGTTCTATTGCGGTCAGGCATCATGATAAGTATGTGGAGATACGGGCAAACAGCACCATCAACACCTAAAGTAGGGAAAACGATATAAATATGAATGGTCATTCATATATTATGCTGGTTGAAGCGTTAGACGGAATCAGAATGGCACTTTCATCCAGAAGATACATTGCTGCATTTGCTGCTCTTGCACTTCTTTTCTTCCTTGCCTATTCCTATCTGCTACAAGGTTCTTCCTTGAACTTAACCTCGCGCCACATTGCACTTGGTCTCGGCATTTATGCAATTTCCTTTGCTGCACTTGTTGGAGTATTGTTATCTCTCTCCATAGTCATCAACGTCTTTGCACTGGTGAATAGCGTAAAGATGAGCACCAAATCTGGTTTTGGCGCTGCGCTGGCCATTGCAATCCCAGGAGCCTTGTGCTGTACATCCGTTATACCTGCATTTCTTGCAGCACTTGGCGCGTCCACATCGACAGTAATAGGTTTAACCGGAACACTCCAGGGACCTTTTGCGACTTATGAGATTCCAATCATGCTTGTCTCTGCTGCGCTTCTTATAGTAAGCATAGTTGCAGAAGCAAGAAAAATAGGCAGATGTTGCGTGGTGAAAAAATGAGGCGAAAATATATCATTCCTGCGATACTTATTTCAGGGATAATTGCTTTGGCTATTATATACTCTGTTTTCCGAGTAAGCGGGCATAGCGTTGGCATTAGGAATATTACGATAGGAACTAAGGCACCAAACTATTCCTTCCTGCTTGAGAACGGTTCCGAAGCCAATGTCTCATCCTACAGGGGCCATGAGGTGCTCCTCTGGTTTGTCGCTACATGGTGCCCGACGTGTGCGCAGGGGAACTCCGCACTGAATGAAAATTATAGTTTTTTCAAGAAGAGAGGCGTGAAGATAGTGGAGCTTGAACTTTACAAAGACCTTGGTTACGCTGGCCCTCCAATAGGAGAGTTTGTCGGCTCATATGCGCCGGATGCTTATGTGAATGGCACCATAATTCCAGGGGTTGCGGGTTATAATATTACTGCGGCATATGATCCGAACGGATACCTTGACATATATTACTTGATTTCAGCGAACGGCACCGTACTGTACATAAATGGCTCACCCTCGGTTACCCTTCCGCAGCTTGAGAATGCGATAAATGCTTCTGTGGAGTGATTTGATGGATAGGGTAGCTGTAAAGACATTCTTTTTTGCGATAGGAGATTATAGCAGGTTTAGCATACTTGCGGCATTGCTTGAGAATGACCTTAGGGTCAGTGACATAGTATCCTCGACAGGGATAGAGCAGAGCAATGTTTCCCACCACATGAGCTGCCTGCTTAATTGTGGGTTCGTAAATGCGAGAAGAGTGGGTAAGGAAAGGATATATGGGCTAAATAGCGAGATTAGGCCAATAATCAGGGATATAATAAAACATATAGATAGGTACAAGAGTGGGATAGTTTCATGCAACATCGCCAATAGAGAGTATATTTCCAAGGTGATTGAATAGAGCAATTTGATTATGCGATAATAGGCCAGGGTTCAGCTGCCTTCTCAGCGGCAATAAAAGCAAATAGCTTAGGAGTGCGCACGGCTATGATAGGCAGAAATGCGACTAGAGGTACAGTTCTTGGTGGCACATGCATAAATGTAGGATGTGTACCGAGCAAGAGGCTTCTCACTGTAGGCACATTTTTCAGAGAGCTTGGCGAGAAGAGATATGGCGGGATTGATTATCGCATTGATGGCGTCGATTACGAGGAGGTTTTTCAGGAAAAGAAGCGGCTCTTGGAGAAGCTAAGGAATGAGAAGTACGAAGCTGTGCTTGAGTCGCTTGAGAATGTAACGTACATCAACTCTTTCGGATCTTTTATAGATGCAGAGACAATAAAGGCCGGGAGCAGAGAGATCGGGGCAAAGAATACGCTTATAGCAACAGGTGCGCGTGCCGCGATTCCGGAGATTGATGGTTTGCCGAAAGTGGATTATCTGACAAGCGAGGATGCTTTATCCTTAAAAGAGCTACCCTCTTCAATCTTAATAATCGGCGGAAGGGCAATAGGGCTTGAATTCGCACAGATGTTCTCTGATTTTGGGGTTAAGGTTACGCTGCTCCAGAGAAGCGACAGGATAATACCCAACTGGGAGCCGGAGATAAGCAGTTACCTTAAGAG
>JAKBQS010000002.1 GCA_021835105.1 Microcaldota archaeon | reverse complement strand
AAATAGTGCCAGCGTGTTTCCACGCTGGCAAGGCGACCAGTTCTTCACGACCTTCCTACAGTAGAGAACCCGTAATAACATATAAAATGATATATTTAAAAAACTTCCTTATTAGCGGAATTTAAACCTTGTGGTATGATGAATTTCCTTACACTTGACAGCGCTGCGATAGGAAGCGCCATTGTCCTGGCGCTGGCATTCTGGTTCATAGGAGGCAGCTACTGGGCGTTCATGATCATAGAAATGTTCATATTTTTGGCAGTTTCTGCAGTAGTCACGTGGGTCGGGACCCCATACAAGAAAAGGAAGAAGCTGTATCAGAAAAGCAGGACTGCCGAGAATGTGGTTGCCAATGGGCTTGCACCACTGATATTTGCATGCCTGATATACTTCGGCCACCTGCATTCCATAAGTTTCATAGAGTATGCTGGAATTTTTGGTTTCATAGGCAGCGTCGCTGCCATAACTGCAGACAAGTTCAGCAGTGAGCTTGGAGTGCTTGACGGCACCCCTAGAATGATATTCACGTTCAGAGAGTGCAGAAAGGGCGAGAGCGGCGGGTTGACCGCAATTGGGCTCCTTGCTGGCCTGTTCGGTGCCGCGATAATAGCTGCAACAGTTATACCGTTCATGCTTTACTTCGGAATCGCCTCTCCCAGCATTTACATCGGAGTTGCTTCGGTGCTGGTCGGAGGATTCCTTGGCACTATAGTAGATTCGGCTTTTGGATTCTTTGAAAACAAAGGATTTGGAACCAAATACACCACAAACTTCGCATGCAGCCTTATTGGAGGGATAGCAGTCATGCTCATACTATTGGCATGAATGGTGCGCCAGCCGGGATTTGAACCCGGGCCTTCGGCTTTTTCCAAGCTTTTATGGGAAGCCGATATCCTACCAGGCTAGATTACTAGCGCGCTACCTTATGTAGGAGGGGCTGCCGTCATTTTCTTCAGGGCCCTGAATGCCTTGGGAATTCATCTGCTTTTCAGCCTCCTTTATCGCATCGGCGGTATTCTTTATTATTATGTCGAGGTTGTTGGTGTCTACCTTCAGGTTTATTGCTTCGGAGAGCACCATTATTACAGCCTTGGCGGCCGATGCGTCCAGATCCATTATCTTAGTCTCGCCCATAAGGCATATGCCTGGAACCTTTTTCATCTTCGCAAACGCGAGTATCATTCCTGCAGAGCCCATTATGGTGCCGCGCGACTTTCCAATTAGTATGTCAGACTTCTTGAACCTTTCGAACACAGATGGGCTGGTAGCATTGGCGAAAACACGGGGCTTTTCAACAGACCCTTCACCCGAATTATACCCGCCTATCGTATATATGAACTTCCCGCCCAATTCGTCGACGAAAAAATCCACTATTGCCTCATTTATCTCGTACTGCGATTCCTGTGTCATAGCTTGCACGTCGCCAGTAAGCAGCACAATGTCGCTCTCGCCCTTCTGCCTCTTTATCAGGTAGAATGAATTGTTCAGGAAGCGCAGCCCTCCATTGCGCTTCATCATGATCTGCGGCGGAAAGCCGGGAGAGTACACAGTGGCTATGCGCTGCGCCTTGAATTCCCTTTTCAAGTGCCTGACCACTATCTTGCCAACGTTTCCCACGCCTGGAAAGCCAGCAATAAGTATAGGATTTTTGAGCTTAACGTCTTTGTTCTTTATTATTATTGTATTCTTCATCCAATCCCTTAAAGCTTGTTCAGTATGTTCTCCTTCTCCTTGTGCATCTTCTCCTTCTCTATTTCAATCTCTTCAGACCCTAGCAGGCTTTTTACAGCCTCGACCGCCTTCTTGACCTTTTCTTCGGCCTCTGAATAGCTCGCTCCAGAAGCGTTGAGTTTGTATTTCGGTGCACTTATGTACGTTATGCTGGCGCCGCTCTCTTCCTGGGCCTTCGCAAATACAGAGCGGAGCGTTGTTGCTCCAGACTCTGTGTTGTTTGTCTGGACGGTCATTGTGTAGGAAACTGGGTAATCCCTCTTGACATTGCTCGCCTCTATCAGCTTTATTATAGCCTCTTTGAACTTTTTTGGAAGCTTCGACGTGTCTATGTCAGCAGGGGAGTACTTTGCGGCTTCAATCAGCTTTGTATAGGTGCCGAAATCCGTGAGCATCTTGCTCTCTATGGATTCCTTGGACTGCTGCTCCTTCGCTATCTTTATTGCTTGGCTGAAAAGAGCCTTTGAGCGCTTCTCCAAGTTGAATGCACGCAGTTTGTCCTTCGATTCCTTCGGTGTAACCTTTTTGAGCGAAACGTCTATTGTGTTTCTGTTTGTATCATAGAATATGATCTTGCATACTATTTTCTGCCCTTCGTGGACGAATTCGTGTATGTTTTTTACCCATCCAGAAGAGACCTCTCTTATAGGCAGGAATACCTCTATATCGTTGTACTCCGGCAGCATGCAGTATGCCCCGAAAGGCTCAACCTTTTTTACAACGGCTATAGCTAACGAGTTGACTGCTGGCCTGTTGTACGCATTGCTGGTGGTTTTGCTGTATTCTGCCATTATTTCTTTACCTCAAGCTTCTTCTTCGTCCTTGTCCCAAATACTTTCTCAACAGTGTAATTACACACCTTGCACTTGAGCAGCGCTTTCTGCTTCTTTGATATCTTCTTCATTGTAGCTTGTCCCTTGACCTTACCTTTTATGCCCTTTCTCTTCCTGACGTTACGCCTATTACCTATGTTCATCCCTATTCCAAAACCAGGGCCTTTGGAATATAGTTTTACGCTGTGGGCAGTATGCTTGTTGCACTTTGGGCAAAAAGTCTTAACTTCTTTTTCTATTTCCATAGTATCACTCTGCTATTTTGTGCATATACCATTATTTAGTAGAAATTCCGCATCAGATTCGTTATCTACATATATTGTATTATTCTTCATCAATGGGCCTATTTTGTTCCCAGATGGAAGTATTATTTCTGGAACTTCTTGTTTTACTTTCAATCCAGCGTTTTGCTTTTGCTGGGTTTCTAACCCATGGCCCGAAAACAGGCTTTCCTGGAATGTTTTCGAGTATGTAGCCACGGCTTTATAAAAATCCAGCTCCTCTTTAGGTAATGTCTGCTGAATAGGTTTGTTGTAAGCTACATAGGCAAGCAGCTTCTGTTTTCTTAATTCTATTATGTTTGTTAATATTTTTATTAGGTTTGTTTTAAGATCCTGGTCTTCGGATCTTTTAACATCATCGTAAAACTCCATTGCGTCATGATAAAAGTTCTTATCAACTTGCTGCAGCATGCTGCTCTTCCTTTCCTTCTGCCATGTCTGCCACAAGACATCGAACTTTGTATCGTTTGCCATAGCCAGTACCCCCTACAATTCCACTATTCTGTCCTGTTTTATAATATATGATAATAATCTACAAACTAAAAGCGTTACTAACTAACAAAAATGTTTAATTTTTTAGTGGAACTCTGGGGTGCAGAAAAAATAGCGAGGGATGGATTTGAACCATCGACCTCCGGGTTATGAGCCCGGCGGGCACTCCTGACTACCCTACCTCGCTGCTTTTTAAAAATTAGCCCTTCAACAGGGCTTTGACAGAATCCTTATCCAAAGAAACAAGGCTCTTTCCGCACGAACACTTGAAGTTCACTTCAAATGCAGCATCGAAAGTGAAAACGAGTTTGTCGTTATCATAGCAAGACTTGCAGAAAAAGTAGTCGTTGCACTCTTCCTGGATTACTGTGTTGCTCTCTTTTATAGCATTCACTTGCTTTGCAAACGCCTCTGCTTTGTCTGGATTGACGTACCATGCAAAAGAAAGCCAGCCGTTAGTGTTCTTCGCGACATAATAGTTTGTAAGCCCGTAGCCCTGCATTATGTTGAGTATACGCCTTACTGCGTTTATCTTGAGCCCTAGCTGCTCTGAAATGTATTCATCCGTTCTTGGCGTAGCGAGGAGTGATATCACATCTATCGAATTTCTACTCACGTTCTTCTTCAGATACTCTGACACATCTTGATTCTCTGTGATGTACGCTATCGCCTTTTTTATCTCGCCAGGCTCCATTATTGGCGCAGCGCTAGGCGTCCTTGAAACGTGCCTGACTGTTTCAGTTACAGGCTTATCTTTTTTAATCTGCGTCTTGACGATAGAATTATAAACAGCTTTGACATTGCCTGTTGAGTGTGGTTTTCCAGGCTTTGTAATCTTTGCTGTTGCAACCTTTTTCATTGCCTTGGTTTTTGTTTTCGCGAGTATTTTTTTACTCATGTGTCCTGCAGCAACTGCGGGCTTAGCGACCTTTCTATTCGTGGCTCCTTTAGGGTGCTTTAAGCCGTGTTTTTGAACCATCACATCACTAGATTTTTTATTCTTTAGGATTTGAGATTTCATAGATACACCGCCTCGTTAAAATGCGATTATATTATTTTCCCTTAATTAATATTTATACCTTTCTGTGTATACTATGACGTGTAAGTCGAATTTCAGAAATTTTCAAGTCTATAGTCCGGAAAACCTAATCTTACGCGTCAAGTACTTCCGACCAGCATTTATAATATAAAGGATAACGAAAAAGCATTGCGCTACGATTTCATAGTGGCGCCCAAGTATTGTGTCCATATGCGAAGCGGTTCCGAGGCTTAAATATAAATATTCTTGCAGGTAAATTCTCTCTGCCCTGCATAAAGGTTTTGCAGAAGTTGATAACATGGGCATGTACAAGCACGTTAAGAGCAACATAGTATCGGGGTTCAAAACACGGTCCGAAACGTATCGCGGCCGCCTTATAAAATGGCATTCTGAACCGCCAGTAGTAAAGATAGAGAGGCCTACGAATGTAGCTAGGGCGCGCGAGCTTGGCTACAGGGCAAAGCAGGGAGTAGTGATGGTGCGCGTTCGGGTTCAAGGCGGGACCAAGCACAGGATTGCTGCAGACGGCGGAAGGAAACCCTCCAAATCAGGTAAATACTACACACGCCACAAGTCTGTGAAGCAGATAGCAGAGGAGAAGGCATCAAGGAAATTCCTCAACTGCGAAGCGCTAAATTCGTACTTCATAGGGAGTGCCGGTTCGGAAAACTATTACGAAGTAATAATGATCGACAGGAATAGCCCGTCAATAAAGTCAGACGCATCCTATTCTGTTGTTGCGAAGCAGAAAGGCCGTGCGTTTAGGGCAGTAACCCGGGAAGGAAGGCGCACCAGGGGGCTTGCGCAATGAAGGTTTACAGCGCGACGATAAGAATCAGCAAGGCGGCGGCCATCAAGTATACAGATGCAATAGGCCCAATATCCTCCTACAAGAGAAGCAAAATAAAAGTGACCGAGACCAATAAGGGGATGACCGCATTCATAAAGGCGGACGACATAACTGCGCTCATGGCGTCTTCGAACTACGTAATGAAAGCGGCGAAAGTTGCAGAAGCAGCGCTCGGAGTCAAAGTTCCACAAAAAAAGAGAAGCACATAATTTAATAACATATAAAAATTTAAGCCATTAATATTAATAAGCAACCTTTAGTCAGATTCTTCAATCTGTACACGGCTTGTTTAAAAGGTATTTTTTATGAGCAGTTCACGCCAATTTTGGCAGAGGAGAAGGGCACAGAGGCGTCTTCCAAGGCTACGCTCGGCGAACATGGCGCACGGAGAGCCAAAGGCAACCGGGATAATAGGTTTCAAGGCAGGCATGATGCAGCTTACTGTGATAGACGATTCTGAATCGCCTACAAAGCAGCGCGAAATAAACAGGGCAGTCACGATAATAGAGATACCAAAGATTGAGGTGTACGGGATAAGACTGTACAAGAGAGACAAGGTGTCAGGATACATTGAAAGTGCAGGAGAGATACTTGCTCCTGAAGTGGCGCAGCGCGCAGGAGCTAAAAACACACAGAAATCTAAGAAGGCTGATTCTGTCAATATAGAGGAATACGACGATGTTTCGCTTCTAGCGGTCGCATTCCCTAAGACGACCAACACACAGCAGAATCACATCCAGAGATTCGAGATCAAGGTTGTAGGCAAGGATGCCAAGTCAAAGATGGGGTTCTGCAGCACTATGCTTGGCAAGGAGCTCAAGGCGGAAGAGGTTTTCAAGGCTGGCCAGTATGTTGACGTAGTATCGATAACAAAAGGCCACGGATGGCAGGGTGTAATAAAGAGGTTCGGCGTGCAGCGCCAGGATCATAAGGCATCGCAGAAGATCAGGCACGTGGGCACCCTGGGGGCATATAGCCAGGCAAAGGTCATGTATACTGTTCCACAGGCAGGCCAGATGGGTTTCCATTACAGAACCGAGAAGAACAAGCGCATACTAAAGATTTCGGGTGCGTCAGATGCATCTGCGGTAAACAAGAAGTCCGGATTCAAGAATTACGGTGCGGTGCGCGGCAATTTCATTGTGATAGACGGCTCTATTCCTGGGCCTGCACACAGACTGGTAAGAATAAAGGGATCGATGTCCTCGATGAGCTCCGCTACAGTCAAGGAGCCCAAGATAGGCCAAATAATCAAGTAGGTAATTTTTCATGTCAGAAGCAAACGTGTTGAATATCGAAGGAAAGGAGGTCAGGCAGGTCAAGCTCCCGGCTGCCTTTTCTGAGAAAGTTAGGGTCGACCTCATAAGGAGAGCGGTGCTTGCGGAGAGGTCCGCCCTTCTGCAGCCGCAAGGCCACTTCGTGCTCGCAGGAATGCAGACAACCGCGACATACTACGGAAAGATGAACTCATACAGATCAGGAAGGCACATGGGTCAAGCAGTGCGCCCGAAGGAGAAGCTCGGAGGGGGCCGCCAAGGAAAAGTCAGGAGGATCCCTTCCTCAGTAACAGGAAAGAGGGCACACCCGCACCAAGTGGAGAAGAAGATAATCGAGCTTATAAACAAAAGGGAGTATTCCAAGGCCGTCGCGAGCGCAGTTGCTGCAACATCATCTACGGCTTTCGCAGCCCGGCATGCAAAAGGAGTAAAACTGCCCGTCGTGTTCTCAAACGAAATAGAAGCTGTATCGGGAACGAAGGAGTTCGTTAAGATCATAGGCGCGGCAAAATTGGACCACGCGATCAAGGGCAACTCCGCAAGAACCGACAGCGGAAAGAGGCACATGTCGAGAGCCAGAAGCTACAGGAAGAGCATACTTGTCGTCGTAGGGGAGGACAAGGGTATAAAGAAGGCTGCGCGCAATGTTGCCGGAGTGGACGTATGCACTGTAAGCGAGCTAAGAGCAGAATTGCTCGCACCAGGAGGCAATCCAGGAAGGCTTACCGTATGGAGCGAGCACGCGCTCGAAAAGTGTGACGAATCAATAAGCAAACTCAGGGTTGTTTGAAATGACAGTACTCATGTATCCGATAGCAACGGAGAAATCCGTAGGCATGATAGAAAGGCAGAACACTATAGCTTATGTGGTGGCGATGACAGCCACAAAGCCAGAAATAAAGAAGGAGTTTGAAGCCCTGTTTGAGGCCAAAGTCGAAGGCATACGCACCGTAAACACGGCGGACAACCACAAGAAGGCTTTCATAAAGCTAAAGAAGGGATTCAAGGCCAGCGACATAGCAGTAAAACTGAAATTGGTGTGATAGATGGGTAAGAAGCTTAGACAGCAGAGAAGGGGCAAGGGTTCTAACGTATACCGCAAGTTGCCGAACACGTTCGACAAGGAGATAAGGTATGTTTCAGACACATCAAAGAGCCTGGCTGGCGAGGTCGTGGATTTCGTCAATTCCACTGGGCACACGGCGCCGCTCATGTCGATAATATACGATGATTTTTCAACAGGATACCTGCTTGCGCCAGAAGGCATACGGAAGGGCGAGACAGTGCACATTTGCGACGGCAAGATAAGCCTTGGCAGCGTTGTAAGGCTTCGCGACGTGCCTGAGGGTGTCCCGATATACAACATAGAGGCGAGGCCTGGCGATGGCGGAAAGTACGTGCGTGTGGCAGGATCCTCGGCGTATATAACTGCACATATGAACGGCAAGTCTTCGATAGCGATGCCGTCAAAGTCGCTCAAGCAGCTCAGCGACGAGTGCAGGGCACAGCTCGGAGTTGTCGCAGGCGGCGGAATACTAGAGCAGCCGCTGGTCAAGGCGGGCAAGAACCACTACCGCATGCACGCAATAAACAAGCTGTGGCCAAAGAACCGCGGAGTGAAGATGAACCCTGTTGACCACCCGTTCGGAGGAAAGCAGCACCACGAGGGCAAGAGCACTATGACATCAAGGAACGCGCCGCCTGGAAGAAAGGTAGGCCACATAGCGGCAAGGCGTGTCGGAAGGAAGAAGAAAGGATGATTGAATGGCAGAAAGAATAGCATACAGGGGAATGACTCCGTCAGAAATAAGCACGCTCAGCGACCAGGATTATCTGAAGATGCTGAAGTCCAGGCAGCGCAGGAGCGTAATCCGCAATTCGCTCAAGTACAGGATGCTGAGCGAGAAGATAGCTGAGCAGAAGAAATCCGGCTCCACCAAGCCTGTTAAGACACACATACGCGAAGCTGTGATACTGCCATCTTGGATAGGCATGACAATAAACGTCTACAATGGCAAGGAGTTCCAGCAGCTCACCATATCAGCAAACATGCTGGGCCATAGGCTCGGGGAGTATGCGTATTCGACAAAGCGCGTCGTGCATTCCTCGCCAGGAATAAGGGCGACAAAGGGAAGCAAGTTTACTGAGGTGAAGTGATGAATTACTCTTTCAACAGGAATCGCTCTGGTCTCGTCTTCGCAGGCCTGAATGACGTCAATGCTAGCTTCAAGGATCTTGCTGCCGTGTGCTCTGCAATACGCTACAACAGCGTCCCGCGCGCAATCGGCATACTCGACAGTGTCATAGAAGGAGGCAAGCCGATAGAGTATAAGAAATACAACAAGCACATGGGTGCAAGGCACGAGCTCGGGGGAAAGAAGGGCAGGTACCCGATAAAGTGCGCCACGCTAGTGAAGAAAGCGCTGATGAGCGCCGCAGCCAACGCTCGCAGCAAGGGCTATGAGCCTGACATGATGTACGTGGTTCATGCGGCTGCAAACAAGACCCAGATAGTCATGCGCACACCGCCGAAGGGCAGGCTGTTCGTAGTGACTGGCGGCTGGGGATATTCACCAATAAGAAGGTCTGACATAGAGCTTTCGAAGATAGAAATAGGGCTGGGCACGGGCAACGAGGAACACCTAGGTTCCGGCATGAAGGCGAGGATCAAGAAGTCGCAGGCGATAGAGGCGAAGCATCCCGCAAAGAAGGAGAAGCCAGTAATAATCCAGAAGACTAAGAAGGCCGAGCAGCCGGCAAAGCACAAGGCACACCCGGAGCTCGCCCAGAAGAACGTTGAGGCGCCGCAGCCTTCAAAACCTGAGACGGAAGAGAGCAAGTGATACGATGGCAATAGAGAAGAAATTCATAGAGGATTCGATTGTGAAGCTGAACGTCTCAAGATACTTGGGAAAGGAGCTCTCTCGCGCGGGCTTTTCAAAGGTCGACATACAGAAGACTCCGGTCCTCACAAGGATAACAGTCTACGTCCTCAACCCTGGAAGGGTGATAGGACGTGGCGGGAAGACGATAGACGCGCTTACAGACTCGATAAAGAAGAGATTCGGGATAGAAAACCCGCAGATAAGCGTCATGGAGGTTGAGAACAAATCGCTCGAACCGCTTCTGGTCGCGAAGGACATAACAATAAAGCTAGAGAAGGGCATAAACGCAAGGAAGGTTGTCCAGTTCACATTGAGGAACATAATGGAGAATGGCGCGCTCGGCGCAGAAATAATAGTCAATGGAAAGCTTGCGGCAAAGGGTGCAAGGGCAAAGTCCATAAAGAAGAATGTTGGTTACATACCTAAGGCGGGCGACGTCGTCAACCTAGTAAGGGAGGCATACGCAGTAGCGTATCCGAAATACGGGGCAATAGGCGTCAAGGTTAGGATAGTACCGCCAGGCACAAAGTTTCCGGACAGAGAGGTAAAGAAGCTTGAAATACCGAGAGCTATAACCAACGGCTGATTGCAGTGTCTGCATTGTTAACCATAATTGTTGCTTTTCTCAGCATGTTTATTCCTGGCGTGCTGTTCGCTTTTGCACTGCTCAGGAAGACCGAACTGCACATGTTTGAAATAGTGGTCATAGGCTTTTTCTTCGGGCTTCTTGCCCCTGCGACTATGACATGGATAGAATCTTACGCCATAAGTTATGTGCACGCATTCACGTTCTCACTTGGCCTTTTTGAGACAAACGTCTTGGTATTGACTATAATCGCTGCTGCGCTCGCTTATCAGCAGGGCGTATTCCAGGATCTTAAGAAGGCATATTCCAAGTCCGCAAGAAGCGGCGAGGCAAAGGAGGAGATAAACCGCATAAATGCAGACGAGGGGAATTACAGGAAAAGGCTCGCCGAGACCAGGCATAGGCTGAGGCAGTTTGAATCTGCAAAAGCTATAATAGCAAAGCACATTGATGAGGAGGAATCGCTTGCGCGAAGCCACGCAAACGAGAAGCGCGTGCTTTCCAATTTCACTGAGGAGGAAAGAAAGAAGGCGATAACTCTCCACGAAGCAGAGGAGGCAAAGCTCGCGGCCGAACACGAGCGTGAAGAGGCTACGCTGCTGCGCGACCTTGAGAACGGCCAAACGCAAAAGACAAAAAACAGGGCTCCAACCACTGCGAACAAGTGGGTGTGGATAATACTTCTGGCGCTCATGCTGCTCACATTCGCCACCAGGATGATGAGCTATATCATAACGCCTAATTTCTTCGAGTTTGACCCATACTTCGACATGCTTGACGCAAGGGCGATACTGACATACGGCTACCAGCCTTACATAACGCATGGTGCATGGCCCATAGTCAACGGAACAGTAACAAGAGTCCAACCGCTCGTTCCCTACCTTGAAGCATACTGGTACTCGCTCGCGAACTATCTCGGGCCGCACAACGTGCATTTCAGCACGTCGCTCATGAGCTATGTTGGCGGATTCTACCCACCAATAACCGCCGCCTTGCTCGTTTTCACGATATTCATGCTTCTGTACCACGAGTATGATTACTACACCGGGCTCGCCGGCGCAGCTTTGACTGCAACGATGCCCATACTCTTTACAACATTCGTATCTGGCGAGCAGCTGCTTGAGTCATGGGGAATATTTACCCTGTTCTTCTTCTTTGCGACTTATCTCCTTGCGGTAAGGAACATGAAGAGCAACAGGCTTGCAATACTTGCAGGGATAGCATACGCATCGACATTCCTCGGTGCCCACTACTATACCGTTGATGCGGGCGTGCTAACGCTCTACATAATAATACAGGGAGTTATAGGCGTCCTCAGGCACGACATATCAAAGGACTTCTACAAGATGAACGCCATAGTGATAATCGTAATAGGCGTTTTCCTAGCTGTCTACTACCCGTATCACGCAACTCTGTCTGGAAGAATTCCGACTGTGTTGCACATACCAATAACAATAATGGGACCGATACTCGCACTACTGCTTGTGGCAATTTTCCAGTACGTGCCTGAACTCCTGAAGGACAGGAAGATATTTTTCAGGAAGCTCGATATGAAGGAAATGACATATTGGCTTGCCTTCCTCATAGTCGTCCTGGCGCTGATGCTTGCATTCACTCCTTTGGGCAAGCCTGTAAGCGCATACATAAACCTTAGCGCCAAGTTCACCACTCCATCCACACCTCTTTTCATGACTGTTGAAGAGTTCATACCAACCGGGCTTCTTTACAATTTCGGCTCGGGAGGGTTCGGAATAATAGGTACGAACCTGTTCGGCTTTCCGATAGTCGTATGGCTGATAATGTTCCTCGGAGTCGCTCTCATCCTGATAAGCATAATATATAGGAGAAGCCAGTCAGGGATATTCTACCTCGCGATAATACTGCCGCTAGCTGTAGCAGGGTTCTCCGAGGTAAAGTACATACCGCATTTCGGTACTGCCTACATACTCCTAATAGGGATAATAATCGGTGAGCTTACGCTGCTCATAGGCAACGATTTCAAGCTTCACATGGTTGGCAGCGGGAGCGCAGCCTACCTTAAGGAAAAGCTAGCAGCATACGAGAGGGCATACTCTGAGCACAGCGGCCTGATGAAGGCCATACTCAGCGTGGTGCTCTTCTTCATTTCTTCGGTACTTGCCATACTTTTAGTGCTGTACATGCTCCTATGGAACAAGATAGAACAGAGCCAGAGGAACAAGTTCTGGGGCTTGCTTGGCCTATTTGTTGTCGTGGTGCTCGCTACTGCGATATTCTCATCGCCGATGCTCGGCGAAAGCAGCACCATAACGCAGGCCCTCTCCTCCGCATCGGTGTACTATTCAAATCCCTCTTCAGCGTGCACTACAATAAGCAGGACGTCAAGCATTGGGGCCGATCTGTACTGCAACACAGTGCCCTCCTATTGGCTAGCTGCCACATCATGGATGCGTGCGAATGTAGGACCTGCTGGCCCAAGAATACTCTCATGGTGGGACTATGGCGACTGGATAAACTGGTTCGGCAACTCACACACAGTAACAAGGGGGGATAACGCTGAGCCGCAGGAGGATCAGGCGGTGGCGGCGGGATTCGTCCTCAGTCCGAATGACAGCTTCGGACCGTCTGCGCTGGCAAACATGATGAACACCAACCAGACAAAGTATGTGGTAATGGACCAAGGGCTCATACAGAAGTGGGGTGCGCTTGATTTCCTGGCGTGCGTATATGTCAACGAGACTTCGAGAGCGTTCGCGATAGCTGAAGGGCATGCACAGTCGCCTCCAGTTCCATATGCGCTCGGTAATTCACAGTGCGAGATAGCACACGACCCGGAATACGCTTTGGTGCCCCTATCCGCAATAATACCAACATCGTCTAGTACAAGCGTAAGCTCATTCTGCTCAATATCAAACAGCACCACAGAATACGCAAGCTCATTCCTGGTAATAGGCAACAGCTTGGTAAACCAGACAGTATGCGCGGACGTTTCTAACGTCAGCAGCACTGGTGCAGTACGCATTTACAACACAAAGGGAGTTCCGATGAACGCCTATCTGGCTGGCGACAACCCGCTAGGAGAGGTCACCGGACCGAACAACCAGCCATATCTAGAATATCTGATGATATACACTCCAAACGGCAGCAACTCAACGATAACAAACGCCCCGTCGCTGTTCTATAGCTCAAACTTCTACAAGGGCTTCATACTTGGGTCACTGCCAGGTTTCAGCCAGCCATATCCTGCGAATGCAACAGGCATCAACTACATAAATGGCACATATCCAATAAGGATATTTGCGCTGGACAACTTCACAGGCAGCCTCCCGCCAAGCATTGCAAAGCCTCCTTATGTGAAGAATGATTACCAGATGCCGGATTGAACGCTACAAAACCAATAAATAGCTTGAAGTGAAATATGCAAGGGTGGGCTTGTAGCTCAGCCTGGTCAGAGCGGCGGTCTTATAAGCCGTAGGTCGAGAGTTCAAATCTCTCCAGGCCCATCAAAATCTAGCGTCTGGGCTTTAGGGTTCAGTTCCGCAGCCCAGACAGGAAACGGAAGCATAGAAAATTCGGGTTCGGGGTGCGTTTTCCAAGTTTCCTAGAAAGCCTGAAAGACAGGAGTCGGGGTTGGCTTTTCAGGACTTTCTGCAATACGCCAGACAATTCAGCAACAGCGTATCCAAACACCAATTAGAAGAAGTGAGAGCCATTATATCGCAGGCTCACGAAAGACGCTTTAGGCGAAGACGAGAGCCTAGATATGGCACGATAAACAAAGGTTTCAATGAACCTGGGTTGCAACGCTTCTTTAGGGCCATTGCAAGCGAGAAATTCGCTCTTTTGTTCAAGTATCAGGCCTATACGGGTTTTCGAGTGGGAGAAGTCAGCAAGTTGCACATAAGCAACATCGACTTCGACAAACGAGAGCTGACAATAAAGAGCGAAAAGTCAGGCTAGATGAACTCGCTAATAATTCCGCTTGACTTGTTCAAAGAAACTGTGGAGTTCATGAATAAGCACTCGCCAGAGATTAAGAAGGCCGAAGGCTACATTTTCTATAAGGAAAATGACTACGGCCACACTGGCGAGCTTCACGTAAACCTGAATTACGTAAGAAATATCTTCCGTGAAATTATCCCGACGGCATGTCTGAATCAGACCTATGCTACCACATACCAGAACCATGTCCAAACTCCGCTTCCCTCGGCGATATACTTTGCTGGATGAAACTCCTTTGCAAACTCTTTATCGACCATCGGGTTTACCCTGCGGTAGCGGTCTATGGCTTCGCCATAGTTGAAGTTGTTGTATTCCTCTATTTCATGACTATCTGTGTTGCATCATCCTTATATTGCTTCAGCCACGCCTAAGCGCGGCTGCTGCGTCTGTAGATTAGTTTAAAAATTAGTCTTTCCTTTTCTGTACTGAACTGTTCCTTTATTCCTTTCCTACTAGTATAACGCTGTACCAAATACTTATATGTTCGCTTTTTGCCGTCGGTTTATCGACGTAGAAATGGACTTTAGGCCAGTTCATATAGCAAAAAGCTACCTTCTTCTTCTTCTTCTTCCTCCAAACATATGCGGGTTAACTGCCCGCATAGGGCTTCTAATGCCATACCTGGCTGTCATCTTTGCAGTCCTTTTCTTATATCTCATATTAGAGGCGTGTTGTGCCTTTGCGGTAGCTCCCAGCACAAACAGGTTCTCTATGTTCTGCCTAATGCCTTTGTAGGCTGTCCATAGAAACAGCCCTATCATACCACCAACAATCACCAGACCTATAACCAGAAACAGGTCAAAAACTAGCCCTACTAGAATTACCAATACCACTACGATTTTTATCCTGTCGTTTCGGTGCAATTCCCCGTATTTTGATAGGCCATTTAGGCTTATAACTCTTACTTTTGTAGATACTAAACAAAGAAAATAACTAATGTTATAACGTATGCCACGCCGAAAACAACTGGAAGGTATTTTTCTATAACTGTGATTCCCTTTACTCTGCCCCTATATCCTTCAACTTTATCCTTTTCTTTATCTCCCTTATACTCCAATTTAAACATCTGCATGGGCAATTTCTCCTCCATTAGCCATATAACGTCAAACTTTGCCTTGTTCAGTTTCTTGTAGTAATCTATGCTATAAAACCATAAAACTGCCAGAATTATTCCAATAGCAGATAAAATGATTTTTTCACCAGTAATAGAGGTCTGTGCAGTGTATAAAATAAGACTCAGCAATGCGGTATTAATAGTCAAATAAAATGTGTTGGCAGTCTGTCTCCACGTAGTCACATTCTGCGTTGTCCCTACCATAATTTCATATTGCTTTAGTAATGCGTCGTCTTTTCCCATATTGTTCGCCTAGTTATTCTCTCCGTAACTCACATCCTCTTGGTCTTTATCTATTCCTTGTTGCATACGGTTCAGGTTCCAGCTAGTTGTCCTATATTGCTCTTGCGATAGCACTTTCGGCACCTTTACATCTTTTGCAGTTTTTATTACCAGTATTGGCTTATCATTCTCTATTGCTTTCTCAGCTTCCCATTCGACAGATTCACTTTTATAGGTTTCCTTACCTACCACCATAACATACTCATCAGCACTTTTTATATCCCTGAGTGCATGCGGTTTCCAGTTGTCTGGATACCTTTCCCTTGAAGATGTTTCCTGAACCTGATACTGATAGGAGGTTTCTCCTTGGTGTCTTATAAGATTTACTTTCTGAACGTCTTGCTTATACTGATAAGAATAGAACACTTTAGTTTTTCCTCCATCGTCTAATCTTCTTTGTCTGTCCTCAATTTCCTTGTCTTTAGCAACGGCTTCAGCTCCGCCCGGCCGTACTGCCGCATAAGATATTCTTTCTCCTCTTGAACTTCCGCCCATGTTATCATCCCTCTCCTACCCAATTCGATAAATGACTAGCCTGCCTCTCGATTACGAGCCTGTCAAGCCCGTTTAGATTATCCATTATTGTCTGCCTGTTCTTAGTATTATCACTATCAACCCACTTGTTCCCAATTAATCTCTGCCCGTAGAAAGCATTACTGTAGTGGCTCTGCGTGATGAATCCGTCAGCCACAAAAAAGTCAGGTATCTGTATCCCAATCCCATACAGCAATAGCATCCTCGCCTTCTTGCGTATCAGACGAGTGTATTCACGAGCCTTGATTGTTTCTTCATTAGAGCCTCTCGCCAAGAAGTCTCCAGTATGGAATACCAAGTCTTTGATGCCCAACGCTACTAACATATCGGCATGCCTTCTAATCTGTTCAGCATTGCAGCCTTTGACTAGACCTATGGCCTTACTCTTACCAACCTGCTTAAGCATGTATTTTGTCTCCTCCAACATTCTGTTTATTTCCACCTCAGATAGATTCGGCTCCTTATTGTATGTCTCTCCATCGCTAGTTATCCAGTAATCTGGCTTCAGTTCGTTTACGATCTCGGCAAACCTTTCCCTTGCAAATCCATCTATGGTCTGGTCTTCCATTACCGATGATAATATGACGTTCCCCTCAAATCCGAGGTGAGCATGTATGCCACCTGCCTCCTTTATTTCGTTAAATATAGGCCTGCAACTCCTCCCACTCTTGTTTAGTATATCCTTCAGCCTTACAGTTACAGCAGGACACGTGCTTTTCTCCCAAGGTGCATGTGTCATAGGCTCGCCAAGTTTCTCAACTGGCGATAGGAATTTGTAATGGCATTCTTCCAGTGGTTTGAATCTGGCTTCGGCTAACTTTGCTGCAATGCTATCATGGCCATTAGGATGTGCTTCTTGCACTATTCCACCCCCAAATGTAATCGTGAATGACCAGCTATGCTGATCTGTAACTAGAGCCCAGCCGTCGCCCCCAACCGACTCAGAAATATTATAATCTAACCAATATTTACGCCTTTTGTTTTAATCTGCGAGCGAGGGTAGCGAGGAGGAAGTCCGAGCCGAGGTATGCGGAAGTAAATCCTTAGGGTTTACTAATTGTCAGTGGAACGAAACTTGTTTCGCTTGGCTGTGGATCAGGACTTTAGGACTGATGTGACATCTTCCGCGTACTCGCCCGCAGACCGTGCCGAGCACCGCAGTTCACATCGACCACGAAATCACTTCACTTCCTCTTTTTCTCAAATGAGACCAAAATCGCTATTATAAATTTGCTAGCTTTTTTGTACTGGTCAAGCGCAGCCCTTTGTTCAGATATTACCTCTTTCAAATCTGCCTTAGGGCTTTTATTAAGAAGACTCAAGTGCTCTATCGTAAATCGGTCATCATGATTTCCATGTGCAACTATGTTCCTTCTTTGTACAAATACGCAACTATATAGATCATTTTCATTCTTATCTAAGAGCATTTTCGTAGGATAGCCAAGTTTGTTTACCGATGTTAATGCCTCAGCTAATGTAGCATATTCTTTTGATTGATACAGCTTGCCCGTTGATGTTTTCTTGATTTTCACACAGTATGGTGAATCTACGTGAATTAAACTTTCTACTCCTGCTGATGAAGCAGCCACACTTGCATTGAAAAAACCCATGATATAGCAGTTCGCAGCCTCGCTCATAACATCTATTGCATGTTTACAATAGCTATTCTTTCTTGCATTCTCTATGTTATTAGGGTCGTGTTTCCATTCGTGTATGTTAAAAGGCCATGGCTTGAATAGTTTCTCTATTTGTTTAACTCTCTGTTTGATGCGCTTGTTACTTCTTAAATGGTCGCCATATCGTATACTGTTGAAATAGTCATCAAGACTTTTGTAATCCTTGTCAGATTTGAACATATCTACACCAGTTTCAAGGTCTCCAATTAATTATACTAAAAACAACGTTTTCTAGCTTTATTATTAACCCCTGCCCTTTTTGATGTGCCTTCATTATCTCTTCGTATTTACCTTGCCATTTGTCGTTGAATGAGAATACGCTTTGCTGGAACCTTTCTAAGGAGTTCTTCAATTCCGTTTCACTCTCAGTTGGATTATTAACGTAATTGTCGTGCCATAAAAATACCTGCGTGCCAAAGTTACCTACAATATCCGCAAGCCCCTCCCTAGCAGTTCTAATATGCCTATCACTTACAGCGTGGCTTACTGGGTTCATTGTATCCTTAACTGATTCTAAGGTATTGAGTGCTAAAGCCTTTCCCTTGTCGTTAAGTAAGTTTTCCCTATTAAGCTGGTCACTAATGCTACTTCTAAAGGTTTTGAAGTCCTCTTCGTAGTCCTTGAAGAGGTTTGAAATTAGCGTGTTTATCTGCACAGCTTTACTTTCGTCTGCCATGTTAATATATTGTTTCTTAAATTAATATCTCTTTCCTTGGGTTGCCTTCCGACCCAAGCTATAGGCACGCCATCAGCGCGCCTATCAGTATCGCTAGGGCGCTGGCTGCGCCTCTTTTAATGCGCCGCCTCATAAGCTTCCTTTGGTATTTGAGGTGCGTTATGCGACAGTCTGCCATTTCGTAGGTCGGCAGAGGCCAACTGCTCTTGTATCCGCAGCTTGTGCAGGTATATGATTTGCGAGTTTCCATAAAATTCATCTCACCCTGAACGATGAATTTTGAAACGAGCAATATACCGAAACGCAGGCGCATAGATGCGGTCTCGGTCTGAGCCTTAGGCGAAGCCGATTGACCGCAGCGGTTATTTTTCAATTGTTATTTCCCATATTCCTCTTAGGATGTTGTACACTCCATATATGATAGGTCCAAAAGATATGAGATAATACCCATCTAAACCGCCATCGCTCGCCAAGGCATAAGTTTCTACTGTAATTATAACGCCTATTTCAACAAGTAAAACACCATAAGTAACCCTCTGCCTTCCCACCCTATTTCCTTGGACTTTATCGTCCTGCTTCTCCGGCCTGCTCTGCTCATTTGACTGCTCCTTTACATCTTTCTTTCCCTCCTTCTCCCCCGTCTTCTTATTCTTCATTCTTTCCTTTTCCCTTAACAAATTCAATATTTTTCTTAAAGTAGCAGCTTCCTCTTCTGAAAGCTCTTCTTTCTTCTTAGGCATAGCAATTCTCGTAATCTTGTTATTTAGCCTTTTTGTCCTTGGGGTCAACCTGAATTTGGGAAAATTCACAGCTACGCTGCATGGGTCTCCCCTGCCACAACTGGCTTAAGCTAACGCAGTTTAAGGAACCCTAAAATATTAGAAAGAGTTTCATCAGAAGCTGTAAGCGACCACTTTTGCGGGGTCAAAAGTAGTCTTTTCAGAGCAAGCTTTCTCTGACCTGAAAGCGTAGCCCGCAGCCACCGTCCTTGCGAAGCAAGGCACGCAGAAGGCGTGAGGTGGCGTAGACCATGAACAGCTAAAGCTGTTCGTGGCGTAGCGGGCGTTACTCTACATTCTTTTAGCAAAATCATGACAAAATTGTCATTTCACGAATAATGGGGAGCTTTACGGGGGAAAACGCCTGTTTTTCATGTAAACATGGGTCAATTTACTCCCTACGTCCTGTTTTTAGCTCGAATTTATGGAACAGCACATAGGACAGGTAACATAACGATTTAGGACGTTCTGCTACGCAGTTATTGGCCTAATCTTAGGCCTATTTCGAGGTTCATTTTACATACAAAACCGCACCCGAGGCGTATATAAATTCTAGGCGAGCATTAAGTATGAATAATCTGGGTTCATTTGCCAGCAAATGTTTTTAATCGAGGTTGCTATGGCTAAGACTAATGCACGTCGAACTTTATCAAGCTCTCCTATCGGGGTTGCTGGTTCAAATCCCGTCATGCCCGTATATACGATGCATAGCAATAAGAGGCCATCTGTTATGGGAATTGAGATAAGGGAGGCATCGGAGGCAGACTACAAGCCCATCATGGGCATGGTAAAGGAGCTAGCGCGCTTCGAAAGAGCGGTGGACAAAGTAAAAAATTCAGTATCAAGAATGAAAAAAGAAAAGCACCTCTTCAGGGCCCTTATTGCATCTGAAAACGGCAGGCCGATAGGCTACGCCGTATTCTTCTTCGCCTACTATACCTGGGTTGGGAAAAGCCTCTACCTGGACGATATATACGTGAAGCCGCGCTACAGGGGAAGGAAGGTGGGAACAGCCCTACTTAAAAAAGTCTTTGAGGTTGCTGCCAAAGAAGGTTGCAAGAGAGTAAGATGGCAGGTTCTTGACTGGAACAAGGATGCGATAAAGTTCTACTCAAAACGTGGCGCTATTATTGACAAGTCATGGCTAAACTGTGACTTCGATGACATGATGATAAACAAGGCACTCTACGAATAGCGGCATGGCTGTCACCAAAAAGATTCAGCGCATTGCCATCTGGTTATTATACCTCCGTATACTACATAGTAATACGATGTGATTCAATGGGTTTGTCTTATACGAGCATAAGGGTCAAGGACATAAAGAAGTCAACCGAATTCTATACTAAGCGCCTTGGACTAAGGATAATCGGGAGAAGAAGCCCAATACAGGGAGAAGAAGTCGTCAGCCTGGAGGACAAGGCTACAAAGCAGCGGATAAATCTCATGTGGTACTCAAAAACATGCGCGATTTATACCCCGTGGAAGGAGGATGGCGTGGAACTCGACCATCTTATGTTCGAAGTCGATGACGCGAAGAAAGCATACGATAAAATGATTAAGGCAGGCGCACCTGTAGCCATGAAGCTGCGCGAGTGGGAATCAGAAGGTAAGCACATAGCCATGGGCTTTGTAAAGGATCCAAATGGGATATGGATAGGATTCAGGAGCGTGTCAAAAGGCAAATAAGGAACACAGGAGAATCACGATACATCAGCGTTTTATTCTTGCATTCTTCAGCCCTGTGCTATTTGTCGCTGCCACGCCAGTCCTGCCAGCTTCAATGAGATCGTTCATCATTGCTGCCTTTCTCTTCAACTGAGCTGTGAGGTTGTAGAATCTGTCTGAGTTCCTGATTACAGGCTCTGCTGCTTCGATAGCCTCTGCAACTTTCTTCACCAACTCTCCATCAAGCCCTCCTTTTTTCATAAGGCTTCCAAGTTCAGAAGCAAGTACGAAGTTCTGCAAGGCACTATTTGAGACAAGTTCTGGTATGCGCTGCTTTAACTTATCAGCACCGCCATTTGCCTCATCAACCATAAGTATTGTCTTCACTATTCCAAATAGCATATGGTCCTTCAGGCTTTCTGCATCCGGATACATTGAAACGGTCTGTGCGTAGCCGTATTTGGTACCAAAAAGATATGCGGCGTAGATCTTCTCCACCGCACCCGAATTGTCAGAAGTTAACACATCATTAAGCATACCCTGATATGCATCAGATACTCTTCCATCCATGGCCAGCTGGCCCAAAAGCATCTTGCGTTTTTGCACATCACCAGATACTACGTCTGCCAGGCTCTTTGCTATATCGTAATCATTTATCCTTCCAACCCTTTTCAGCTCTGTTACTGCAGCCCTGAACATCTCAAGCGGCTCATCTTTAAGTAAAGCTATCGTATTAGCCACAGCACCATTATCCCCATGTACCATCATCGCCTGGAAGCCCCTGAACCTGACATCTTTCGACCTTGACGCGCAAATTGCATTTATTACATCCATGCATTCAACATCTCCTCCTGCAGCAAACCTCATAGCAGATCCAAGCGATATCAAAACTGTCTCTTCAGTGGAAGACGCAAGTATCCTCAATGCTGTTTTCCCATCAAGCTCCTTCCTGGTTCCAAGTATGCCCACTGCAACCATTCTGACATCTACGCTGGGATCGTGTATTGCAGCATCAATAAATGCGTTCTTGTATTTTGCAAAATTGACAGCCTCTGCAGTATAAAACCCTACTGCCCTTATGCCACTGTCGCCATGCCGCAGGGCCATCTCTATAATCTCGCTATCCATTCCGTAAGTCTTCAGCGCAAAAAGCCCGGAAAGGAGCAGTGGTGCAGAGTCCTTGCAGTACAGATTTTCAGACAGGCCCAGCACTCTAACCAGCTCTTCACCTCCCAACTCTTTCGTTACGGAAAGCACAAGATTCTTGAGCTCTATCATTGTAGGATCCGTATAGCTCTCTGATTTTATCTTCGATATAAATGCCTCCTTGTTCTTGTTGTCCATTGCAGAAATAAGGGCTATCGCTATAAAGGCCCCATAATATCCGGAGAAATACGATATATCAAGAGCAGAAGCGTAAGAGTGGCTGCTTCCATTGTTGTTGAGGAATATGGGGTTTATTCCATGGGCTATCAGATAGCTGTTCGTGACTATCCTGTCCGTCCTCCCAACGCACTCATCAAAAGGATGCAGCTTTACGAAGCCAAGGAAGAAATCCACGGCATTGGAAAAAGCGTCTATGCCGTTCTTCGAAGGCTTATTCAGAAGCTCTACTAATGCATCCATCCCTCCGCTTACCTCATCTGTAGGAGCGGTTATGTAATGGCCCGATCGGTTTCTGAACCTCCTGAACCCAGAACCGTCTATTCCAAGGACTCCTTCAAGAAGCGTACTCCGAAGGTATGCTATGTCGTGCTTATTAATCTCTTTAGCCACAAGCCTCCTCGCAACATCAAGTATGTCACGTACATTTATCATCTGGGTATAATCCTGCAGCCTCCCCTCCTTTGCGGCTATCTCTCCATCAACGACCATGCTCTTTATGCTCCTCCTGTGATAATCTATACCTGGGGCAGAGTAGAAAATGCTCTTCATTATGTCCTCCATGGAGATGCCCTCCGGACCAGAGGAAGTGCGCGACAGATAAGTAAGAACCCCGAATTCCTCCAAGGCCTTCCTATATCTATCTTCCATATTTGCACCCACCATAGGAACAAAGTCCAGCTGCAAAAATCTTAGAATAAGGGAACATAGGATGTATTACTTTTACACATTTATAAACCTTATGCAGCTCATCTTGCCCATAGCAGAAAAAACGGGACAAAATAACAAAAAGCGTATATATGGCATGGATTCTAATTAACTATACAAAATTGCAACATTCAAAAAGCGATATCATGCTAAATAAATTCCATAATGAAATGAAGATAGAAAAAGACCATTCGGGAGGCATCATAAAACGCATGCACGCACTGCATCACCAGATAAAGCGAGGAAAAAAACATTATAGAATTGCAGCAGGGTACTCCCAAACTTCGCTTGGGGAGAGGTGTCTCGGATGGATATGTCTCTTTATCTAGGGTTAATAGGAAATCTTCTTGTAGACAGCATATATTCATGGTCTAGGATGTTCATAGCCCTGGGAATATCCGTAGTCATAAGCATAATCCTCGGGATATATATCGCTACTTCTAGAAGGGCCGAGAAGCTTCTGCTCCCCGTGATAGATATATTCCAGACATTGCCAATCCTCGCATTCTTCCCTATAGTGATATACGTTTTTGTAGGATACCTGCCAGGCTATATAGGAATAAATGCCGCTGTGATCTTTCTAATCGTAACAAGCATGATATGGAATATAATATTCGGCGTATACGAAGCCATAAAGACAATACCATCGGAGTTTTTCGAGATGTCTGAGATGTATGGCCTTACGAGCCTGGAGAAACTCAAGACAATATACCTTCCAGCTGCGGCTCCAAGGATAGTGCAGCAGTCAATATTATCTTGGTCAATAGGGCTCTTTTATCTTGTCACAAGCGAAATATTCTCAACCGGCACCGCACAATACAGCGTTAAGTATGGGATAGGCGCGGCTCTGGCAAGCGCAGCAATAACGAGCAACATTACATATTATCTCACCGGCATCGCAATGTTCGTAGTTTTCGTTATAGCAACTAGGATGCTCTTTTTCAAGCCACTTGAGGATTACTACTCAAGATACTACAAGCCACAATCAAACGTGAACAGGTACCTGAACTGGCGTTCAATAGCTAAATTGCCAAACAGGCTTTTTACCAGAATTCAGCCTGCACAAAGGCCCAGTACTACCGGCAGAGAGAAAGCATATCCAAAAGCCAGCATGTACATAAGCAAGACGCTGCCATCCAAAAAATCTATGAAAGCCTCATCTAAAAAGCAGATTGCATTTCTATTAATGATGCTGATGATAGCAACCGCACTGGTCACATATTATTACCCTAAAATAATAAGCGACGAAGCATTTGTCGCAGAAAGCATAGCATTCTCTTTCGTCAGGATATGGGTTGTCTTTGCAATAATTCTGGCAATATCCGTGCCAATATCTGTTTATCTCATATTCATGTCAAAGAACATCTCACGCTATATAATTGCCTTCCAGATAATAGCATCAATACCCTCAACGATACTGCTTCCGGCAATAATATCCACACTCAGGACCTATCCGCATTCTGCTGAACTTACTGCAATAATGGTATATTTCATCAGCGGGATATGGTACCTGATATTCAGCGCTATAGGTGCGAGCAAATCCATGCCATTTAGGATAGACGAGGTCAAGAAAGTATTTGGCATACACGGCCTTGAGGCCTGGAAGAAGATATACATACCGGCAATAATACCAGGTCTCATAACCGGAGCGGTTACAGCTATAGCTGCTGAGTGGAACGTAAGCATAGTGGCTGAATACTTCGTGAGCGGGGATTCGGTCACGCAGGTTGGCGTGGGAATAGGCAAACTGCTTAATCTGGCATTAAACTCCAACAACCTGCTCCTCATGCTCATAGGCCTAATAAATCTCTCTGCAATGATAATTCTTATTAATACATTTTTATGGAAAAGGTTATATCGCAAGGCGACAATAGTATATAGGTAATAAAATGCCAATGACAATGATCAAGCTTGAAGACATATCATTCTCATTCGAGGAAGGAGAAGCAAGCCTGATTGACAAGGTATCATTTAGCGTTGAGGAGGACGAATTCATATCCGTAACCGGCCCGAGCGGCTGCGGGAAAAGCACATTGCTCAGGATAATAGCGGGGCTCATAATGCCAAACACTGGAAAAGTAATGTACATGGATAGCGAAGTCAAGGGCCCGTCCAGGGGCGTTTCGTTTGTATTCCAGGATTTCGCACTACTGCCATGGCTTACGGTGCTTGAGAATGTCAAGCTTGGATTCTCGATATTGGATATAAGCGAAGAGGAGAAGACCAAGAGGGCAACGCTCCTTCTCGATACGTTCGGCCTTAGCGGATTCGAGAACTCTTACCCGAACATACTCAGTGGAGGCATGAAGCAGAGGGTAGGGATAGCCAGGGCACTTGCATCAGCGCCAAGCGTGCTCCTTATGGACGAGCCGTTCAGCTCGTTGGACCAGCTTACCGCAGACACTCTCAGGAACGATATATTATACCAGCTCAAGAACAAGGATCTCCCTGTGAAGTCGGTCATAATGGTGACCCATAACGTTGAAGAGGCAGTGGAGCTCTCCGACAGGATAATAGTATTGTCAAAAAAACCGTCAACGGTAAAGGAGATAATCACTGTGGATCTCAAGCGTCCAAGAACAAAGAGGAGCAGGAAATTCACAGCTACGATGGATCAGGTATATGCCGCACTTGCAAATGACTGATCAATAGCTCCTTATGCTCCAGGAATCGTTCTGCTCATCGTATGAAAGCAGCCTTGTGCCTGCACCCCAGTTGCGCAGCAGCTTCCTGAGGGTCTGGACATTATTCTCAGGTACCTGATCAATTACTATCCCCTTGCCAATTAGGTATTCTGCTATTTCTTCCGTAGTTTTCCTGTTCTTTGATATGGCAGCTATTGTACTCTTGAAAGGCTCCACCTTCCTTATGCTTTCCCTAAGTATTTTGAAAGGCCCCGATTTTACCATCTTCGCCCCTTTCTCGGTTATCCTTATCTCAGAGTCCTTCACCGAAGCAAGCCCCATAAGCTCGCATGCGTCTATCAGCGGTAGTAAATCGTCGACGTCCTCCTCAGCCTCTTCGGCAAGTTCGGATATTGAGACAGCGCCTTCATTCTGGCTTATTATCCTTACGATGCCTCTGACGTGGCTAACGCCCGCGCTGTGAGGAAAAATATCAACCATATGCATATCTTATCTCCAAACCTTTATTAGTTTTGTTTTTGGTGCTGCAGCAAATAAGAATATTTATAAAATCCGCACAGAAACAGCAATAAAGAATTAAATAACCATATGCATAATTAGTATCGGGGGGTAAAATGCAGAGTGGGGAAAAAAGTTTTAACGTATTGGTTATCTCTGATGTTGGAGGCGGGACGGAATATCTGGGAGAGGACAATTTCATTGGCCTCGCACACTACATAAATCAGATTCCGAATTCCGAGAAGCCCAATTTCCTAATAATAAATGGAGGTCTGATACCGGAATTTCCGATGACAGGTTCTTCGAGGTACAGGGATAAACTACTCTCAATAAAGAAGGGTGGCGTATCAAATGCTAATGATGCAGCTGCTATAGTAAAGCCGCATGTCGAGAGGCTTGTCAATTCCCTTCCAAGCGATGCGACTGCAATATATGTCCTTGGAAAAGCAGACTTCGAGAACATAAAGCTTATAGAAGACACGCTGAACAAGGAATTTGCTTATAGTGCAGAGAGCCTCGCGTCACGCCTCGACAGCACAATAGAGGGGATTCGTGCACAGCGCACCAATATACGCGCATATACTTCCTCTCGGAGAAGCCTTGCAGAGCAGCAGCACTCATCGCCAGAACTTGCACGCGAAGAGGAGCTAAGAAGAGTCGATAGAAAACTCAAGGCCGAGCGCGCAATTCTTGATGAACTTACCTTCAGGAAGGAACTTCTCCAGAAACTCTATGAGATGAGCCTCGACAAATCATCAAAAGAAGAGATAAAGAAGATGATAAAGAACGCAACAGCGAGGCAGGATGATATCCAGCGCCAGCTTGAAGACACTTCCACGACGCCCCAGCAGGCAGAAACACTGCGCTCAGAATCAAAGCGGCAGGCAAGCATACTCAAGGCGCTGAATTACAGGTACGAGCATGCAATAAATACCGAATCGACAAATGCGATGGCGCAGAGGATGAAGCAGGCATACACATTCACAAAGAACATTGTAGTCTCAAAGGAGGCGGTTGACCTGATACGCGAGGCAGCCCTATCCTATTACGGATCAACAATACGCGATGCGCTAGGAAGGAAGCGCGATGTCGTAGTAAACATGGAGGAAGTCGCCCTGTACGAAAAGAACAGCGGAGGATACGAATTCAACCTAGTTGTAAGCAACTCCATGAATATGTCCTCGCAATCATATCAGAAGACGAGCAACTCCCAGATGCCGGATAGATTCGAGCGATTGCTCAAGAACGGCGGGATACTAAGCTACGACAAGCTCCTCTCAAAACCTCTTACATTGCTGGTAAGCGGGAACAACACATATACCTCTTTCAGCATAGATCCGATAAAGGACAACAGCGAAGCCCTGCTTGCCGTACTCTCACAGGGCCCGTTCTTCGATATAAGCGGAATAGCGAGCCTCTGGAACAGCAGGATAAAGACGAAACAGACGCAGGCCTTCGAGAAAGGCTATCTCGACTCTGGGGCAAGCATGGTGAAAGTAAACCCTGACGGCACAGTGCAGTTCTCCATAATATCATCCGAGCTCCTGAAGGCAGAGAGGCGCGCAAGCGATGTAGAGGAGCTAGGAGCGGCTACGAAATTAATAACAGGGACCAAGCCTAATTCTGATACTGAGGGCTCAACCAAGCCAGGGCTGGATCTACTAATAGCATCCAACAAGAGGCCATCTGAGCTTACGGAGAAGGACGCCACTATACTCGGAAGCGAAGGCATAATGCAGACAATACCGCACCACGCAGAAGGTCCGCCTCAGGATCCCCGCCAGATGAAGGTGGCTGTAATAAGCGACGTGCATTTCGGAAACTACAGCGATGCAAAGCTGCTGCAGGAGAGCGTGAAAGACGCCCTCGCGCGCAAGCCAGACGTCCTCATATTCAGCGGCGACATAATAGAAGGGAACCATAACAATTACAAGTACGTAAACAGGCCAGAATCCGAAGTGACATTCCCAAGAGACTACGAGAAGCAGCTGATAGAGTCCGGAATCAGCGGAGAGGAGCTTAAGGCCAAGCTGCTTGAATCATACTATTCGAGCAAGAGCAGGGTCATAAGCAACATAGACGCCCAGGCGAGGCCTTTCATGGAGATAGCAATGCCCCTTATAGACGATGTCATAATGCGTGGAGGCAGCGTGATATTTGTCTCAGGCAACCACTACAACAAGACATACTCGGATTGGCAGCTTGACGAATCCACAAGGCTTAGGGATATGACTGCCGTGCACCTCATGGCGCATGAAGAGCAGGGCAAACTCGATTCCGGGTGGAAGGACCGCTTATTTGCCGTGAGCGGAAGCGATTACGGCGCGGAGAGCTTCAAGATAGATGGAATACGCATAGCGACCAGCCATAAGGTAGGCCCTACAGAGTCTGCAATGATAAGCTTCGCAGAGAAGAAGAAGAGCGACGTGGAACTCAGCGTAGGTGGGCACTTCCATAGCTTCAAGGTTGTAAGCGCAAACGGGATAATAGTTGCCGAATCTCCTGCAATGCAGGAAGCAAAGGATAACCCATACCTAAAGAGGATAAGCATACCTGTAGGGGACACAACAGGCTATATGTTCCTTGATCTGAAAGTAGATGCGGAAAAGGGAAAGATAGTCGCAGCCGAGATATCCCCCGTATTCAGGAAAGACCTTATAAAGGAATCAAAGGGTATAGGCCCTGTCAAGGTTAAGACTGCATAAACTTGTTAGCAAGCAAGCAGAATAACCAGGCAAAACAATATATAGGCCTGCCTTTAATATAAGACTGTGCGGGTGGCAAAGTGGCTTTTATAGACAACCTTGCGTTCTCACTGTTTGCAATAAGCTTTGCGGGATTCTTGCTCCTTTATACCATATCCTCAATGTATCTAATATACAAAAAGAGGAAGAATGCAACCTTTTCAGATACGATCAGAAGCTCGAGTGTGCCTTTGGGACTGCTCGGCATTTACATGTTTTTAATGGGCATATGGGGGCAATTCACATGGCCGCTTCCGGGAAGCTACAACATACTCTTCTACGATCCTCTCATAGCATTTGGAATAATACTCATAGGATATGCTGTATCAGTGGTGTACAAATCAAAGCTTGAATACATAGGCATGGTAGGCCTTCTTGTTGGCCTGATGGTAATAATATACGGGATAGAAGGATACGGAATAGGCCTAACGAGCGAACCAATCGCACTCCTTGCGCTCTATTTCCTCTACGGGCTTGCAGGGATCTTTTCATATCCTGTTGCACTCATAGCCGACAAACTTCCGGGACTCCGCAAGAATCCTTGGAAAGGGTGGCACGCAATACTCGTTATATTCTGGCTCCTGCTTCTGCTTGGCAGCATACTCTCATTCGGGATAGCTGCAATAGCAATACCAACCCACCTTGTATCTGCTCCGTAAAGAATCAGCGCTTTGCCTTGACATTACTGGCTGCTCTCTTTCTTTTTAATCTGCCGTAAATGCACGAATCCGGCATGCGGTACAGATAATATACAATCATGAACAAGTTGAAAATGAGGAAGAAGAGCAGTATTGCAAATGTATTGTCGGATAAGAAATTATTAAGATAAGTAGCTTCGCTTATGCCTACAACCAAAGTAAAACTCCCGAGTAGGAGCGGCGCTGTGCATCCGCACCCACTTATTATTCCTGCAACCACTGCACTCGCGCTTCCCAGAACTCCTCCATAAGCGTGATAAGGGCTTCTCCTGGAAAATACGGCATAAATAGCTACAGTCATCAGAATAGATGATGTAATTACTACTGCATATATCAGATACAAAGGAGCTCCAAGAACAATGAAAATGCCTCTGTTCTGAAGCAGCACAAGATACTTGAACAAATAGTAGTAAACCGCTACAAATGCAACATTAAGAGCTACATACCTGGGTCTCTTGTATATTGCTTTCAGGGCCAATAAGAATCTTCCAAGAGAGATCATATCTTCATCCTCGCCTCTATGCCTGTTATTGCAGGGAGGCTGCAGATGCTTGCCGTATTGTTTATTGACGCGCAAGTATAAGCCACGTACACGTCAGCTGCGGCATACTCGCCCCATGCAAACTGATCGTTAAAATTGCTAAGCTGCTGCAGAACCTGCGCATGTGTCATATACGTAAGCGGGAGAGTCTGAGAAGTAGGGGTAGAATTTCCAAAGACAATTCCGTCAGCTCCATCTATAGCATATCTCCCCCAGAAGGTGAATGGCGTTCCCTGGAAAAGCCCGGTGCTGTTCATGAAGCTCATGGCATTCTTGTACGTCTCATTCGGTGCGTTCTGTATGAAATACGAGAGAGGCTGCACCTGGAATCCCTGCACTATCGGAGATTCATAATCCGCAGATACAAAATTGAGATAATTGCTAGAATAGTAATTCCCGTATCCAACGCCCGCCTGCGTGGTGTAGTTGTCAGGAATCCAGTACAAGGTAGGAAGGTTGTGATCACCAAAACTGCTATAGCCCTTATACAATTCGCTGAAGTTTCCGAACCTTGAGAGTGCCAATGCCATTGCCCACCTGTTCTCTCCGCAGTATACGCAGGAAATAGCCCCTATATAAATAACAGTCGGCTTCCCATTTACCACTATCTCGTTAAAAGTATCAGACGAATTAGGTATCTGCGGTATTATTGGATCTGTCAATGTTCCATTGAGAAGCTTCTGCCCTGCAATCTCAAAATAGCTGGTCGGCGCATTATTTATTACGGAGAGCGCTGTCGCGTTTAGGGGCTCATCTATGTTGGTGAGCCTGCTCCCGAAGCTGTTGCTGCTCGTTCCAGTAGAGTTTTGAGTCACATTTACATAAGAGACTACGTTAGACCCGCCAAGATGGAAAATAATAATTGCCACGGAGAAGAGTATCGCCACAATGCTTATTATCAGGGAAACTGTGCTTATCAACTTGAACCTCGCCAAAGTCTTCTTGTATCTTTCTAGAGTATTGTCTCTAACAGTTTGTTTTTGTGCAGAAACTGCCATAATAGGCGCCTTCTATGTTATTGCGCATCTTAAGATATAAATATCTTTCTAGGCAATAAATCATATGCTAACTTTTCCTGATGTGGGGCAGAAAAGCGGGCAGTTTGTTAGGTTGGGAGCTCGAGTTTCCGACTTTCCAAGCTTAAGGCCTCTTTCGACCGAAACCCAGACTAAGAGCCAGTACGAGGAGATGATAAAGAAACTACTGATAGAGCGCAACATACTTTCATACTATGAACTCGTGACATTTCCTGTGAGCAAGAACAGGGGATACTTCCCGGATTTCATAACAAATATGTTTGTCGATGGCCGTCAGGTCATAATAGAGCCTCATGGAAACTGCAATCCAAAATGGCTTGACAAGATGAAGGCCTTCAAAGAGGAATACGGAAACATATTTTATGTGATAGTGATATCGCAGATAGAGGAGAAGGAACTCGCCTCTAGGCTAAATGCAAACATAAAGCCATACATGGATGAATACTGGCACATACCACATCTGAACGGCAACCCGAAAAATGACAGAGTAGTCAAATCCATACTAGAGAGCAAAATGTCGGAGTTTATCAGAAGGAGATCAGACAACCCAAGGCCAAGCAGGGAAACGCCCATGGACCCATTAAAGTATTTGGGAATAGCCCATGCCGCGCTAAGGGGCTAAGTCTTGCGATATCAGCCAGCAAATACTTATCAGACATCATTTGCCGCCCAGGCAAGAAGCGGAAGCATCAATGCCGAGATAAATGCCAACGCAACCATAACCCACATGCCTGTGCCTATGCTAACATAGTAAAGTAGGACTGTAAAAACGCCTATTCCCGCAGATCCTCCTATGGTATTTCCTATATTCCATACAAGCGAGTTTGCCCTAGTCGAGTACTCTGCAGGGATTACCTGCCCTACATATCCAAGGAGCACAGGAAACCCGTTGAATGCGCCAAATACGAAAATCGCATATGAAATTACATCCATTATAAACAACTTTCCAGAGAGCATGAAAAGAACAAATGCGACGAGGGCAAGCACAGCAGAGGCAGAGAATCCAAAGAGCCCTCCTTTCCTAGAAGTGACAACTCCGAAGAAGATCTGCCCGAATATGGCAGCAAAGAATCCTACGGTAAGAAGGACACCCATCAATACCTCTGAGCCAAACAACCCGATTACGTATTCAGGCGTAAAGGTCATCACGCCCTCTATGAACATGGATCTCACGAATACTATCCCGACAAATGCGGCAAGGAATGCATAATACCTGCGGAAATCCGTTTTCTTGCTTGCCATGCGCTTGCCTTCTTTGCGTTTAGCTGCGTTCCTTGCCACACTGCGCATGTGCCTAAGGCCCAAGAATATAATTATACCACACGCAAAGTAAAAATAAGCAACAAGCAGCATCCCATTAAACAGTCCTGCAAACCCTACTGCTGCTATCAGCACCGTAGGCATTATTGCCCTTCCTATGCTTCCAAATGAACCATTAACTCCCATCACCTCCGGGGATTTTTCCGGTCCGTATTCCCTCTGCAATATAGATGCTCCTATAGGGTGGTAAAAAGCCCTTCCAAGACCAAAAACAATAGTGCCCGCAAAGATTAGCAAATAGGCAAGATGCTGGTAAAAAAATGCAGATGCAAAAAACACTGCACTCGCTCCTATTATCAATATGCCAATAGCCATAAGTTTTCCTTCAGCCTCGCTCCTGTCCGCTATCCTACTCACCGGAACACCAAGAAGCCCGGAAAGTATATTGTACATGAAGGCCATAACACCAAGGAAGAGGATGCTTATGCCAGGTATGGTAAGGAAATACGTTATAAGCACAGGAAACAGAAGGCTTGAGAAATCATTTGAGAAATGCCCCAAAGAGGTAAAAGTCAGAGCTGTCCTTCTCCTATCCAAAAAAACACCAAAAGCTACAATATAATTCAGCCTATAATCCCTTTAAGCCTGTCTATGGCAGCCTTTACATCTTCAGCCGATGAGAGATAGCTTCCAACTACAAGCTGGTCAGCGCCAGCATTAAGTATCATCTGCGAATTTTCCAATTTCACACCGCCATCTACTGCAACCACTGTTCCAAGGTGCTCCATATCCATATATGCACGCGCATCTCCTATCTTTTTCAAAGTATCCGGAATGAAGGCCTGTCCGCTAAGGCCGGGATGAACTCCCATTATCTGAAGCAAGTCGAAAGATCCAACGATATTCCTGATTGATTCGAATCCTGTCTCAGGGTTTATGGCAAGTCCTGCACTGCACCCTGCATCTTCTGCGGATTTGGCAAGTTGCTTAATATCATCATCACACTCGTAATGGAATATAAGCATATCCGCTCCGCATTCTGCGAAGCTGGGTATGAAAGACCTGGGTCTCTCTAACATCAGGTGCACTTGAAGCGGTATACCTGGATGCGCATGCAGCGCACGCACAATATCCGGACCAAAAGCCAGGTTAGGCACGAAATGCCCATCCATCACATCTACGTGTATGCTATCTGCTCCTGCTTGTGCTAATCTTACTGCTTCTTCGCGTAAAGCGCCGAAATCTGCTGATAATATAGATGCCGAAACAAGAGGCACATCGGAGCTCTCTTCACCATGCCCAAGCATAGATGCCCCACTATCTCCTGACGAGTATCTCTATCTCCGGCTTGCGCGAAGTCATCGCAATAAACGCGTTTATGTACGCAGCTTCAGACCACGCAAGATCAGTTACCATGCTGCTTCCGTTCCTGACGAAGAATTCGTATGGATCCTTCCCGGGAGATTCAGGGTTTACGAGCTCCTGTTCCGGAAGCATACCCGAACCAGTTGCCAGATACTTCGCATTTACATATTCAATAATGGAAGCTGCCTTTTCACGGTTACCATTATTGGTGTACCAGACTGCAGCTTCAAGCCCAAGGAGCAGCCATCTCCCACCATAGAAATAGTCATCGTGCTTATATCTCAGCGGCAGCATATTGCCACCAAAGAGATCGGATTCTATCCTTGCCATTGTATTTATCTCAATATCCTTGCCTAGCTCAGGAGGCTTGAAATAATTGAATACCAGTATCGCAGACGCATCGACTTCCATTATGGGATCTTCCTTAAACTTTCCATCTGTACATTCGGTTGCCTTGAAGAGAATCCCATCCCTGACGAAATGCTCAAGAAGCATCCGCCCTGCCGTATGCTGCGCATCTGAGAGCTTATCCCTATTTACCCCAAGCCCAAGCATGCTATCAAGTTCTGCAAGGCTTTTAAGGCCTCTCTGTATCGCAGCGATGTCGTATGAATGGAAGGAATTGTCATCAAGTTCCCATGCGTTAGCGCATGGAGTATAGAGTGTAGATTCGACATAATTGGCTACCACCTTAGCATTCTCCTTCAGCCACGCCACAACCCCTTCAACACCATCCCTTCCAAATCTGCCTACATAATTCTCCGTGGCAAGCAACAATAACGGTATGCTGTCATGCTGCCTTATAAGGACATTGTATCCATCCCAGACATCGTACCCTTTCCTATCTGTAAACACCTTTCCGTCAATCTCCATGTGAAAAATCTTTCCATCCTCGCCAACCCTGGCTGGTATATGCCTGCTCTCTTCAGTACTTGCATAGTCTTCTCCATCTACAGCCCCCCCAATTCTCCATGAATTTTCGGCTACAGAGCCCCAAAGGAATCTGAGTATCCTCGCAGACAATTCTCGCGGCATATCCCTGTCTATACCAAGAAGCGGAGCATCAGAAGATCCGCGCCTTTCTGTGCTAAGCTCCGCGGCGAGGTTTGCCATAGAGATGCTTGTCATGGAAGCATCCCTGAACCAGCATGCATAATAATGTGGATATGTAAGCGAGGCCTTGATGTAGCCATCTTTGTTGATATGCTCTGCAAGCTTGAAGAATACATTCTCTACGGCCACACTGCTCTTAAAGGAAGGCACGCTATCCATGTTCTTGACAACAGCAAACGCGCTAGCCATTCCACCAACCTTGCCATAAACCTATACTTTCTAAATATCTTTTCATATTTTTAAATATTCCCTACGAAATACAATTGCGTGAAATGCTGTACACAAAAAGAGCTTATACCGAAAAGGAAACGAACGGGCTGCGCCTCAGGATATACGCGAGCCAGCAAGACTTATATAGCGACGCAGTAAAGATTCTGTTCAATTATCTCTCCACATCAAAAAACAGGAACATAGGCCTTGCGACAGGCGCCACATTCGAGCCTTTCTACGCGGAACTAGTCTCTCAATGCAAGGCGCTTGGCAAAAATAAACTTGATATAAACACATTTAACCTAGATGAGTACATAGGCCTTGCGACAGACGATCCTAATACATATTCGACTTACATGCAAAGGCACATGTTCTCGAAAATAGCCGTAGAAAGATCATTCATACCTAATTCAAATGCAGCTGACCCAGAGGCAGAGGCGTCATCCTACGAAAATCTAATAGTATCAAATGGCGGGATAGGGCTCCAGTACCTGGGTATAGGCACGAACGGACACATAGGATTCAACGAACCAGGCACCGCAATAGACTCGAAGACTCATGTCGTAAGCCTTAGCCCATCTACAATAAATTCAAATTCAATATACTTCAAAGGAGCAAAAATGCCTTCTGCCGCGATAACCATGGGAATTGGCACAATACTCTCCGCAGAGAGAATAGTGCTTATTGCTACCGGTGAATCTAAAGCGATTGCCATAATGAGATCAATCCGTGAGGATCTGTCCACCGAGGTGCCTGCCTCGGCACTGAGAATGCATGGAGACGCAACGATCCTTATCGACACCAATGCCGCATCTGCGCTCCGGCTTTAATTCTTATTCTTCTTTTCGGCAAGCAGCTTGGGATACAAATAACCGCTCAGTGTCTGGAGAATTGCACCAGCAAAGAGCGGCGCCGGAAGCGATATCTCTGCCAAATAACCACTTATTCCGCTGCTTGCCTGTGAAATATTTCCCGCAAGACCCTGTATGCTTGTAGCGGTTCCATAATCCTCGCCGTGTATTCCCTTCACGCTTACTGCGCTTATCGACGCAGATCCGAATCCGGCCGCAAGCGACCTGCAGGAATATACAAAAGCAGCTGCGGCAAGAAGCGGAAGATAAACCAGAAATCCATAATACTGCATGAAGAATATCACGCCAAGGAGCCCAAGGAGAAGGCCGTTTGCCATCCTTGCTACAGAAGCAACCTGCATAACGTCCAGCTTCCTAGATAGCTTCTTGGAAATATCCGAACCTATTGCTGTAGCTATATACGATGGTATGTATATAATGCCTATATACAGCGCAGTAGTATCTGCAGGAAGCTTGAAGGCTATTGCAAACATAAGCGGAAGAAGAGGAAGCGACAACCCCATCCCAAAGCCGTTGAGTATGCTAAGTGCAGATATCCTTACCATATACCTCATGCTTTCAGGCTTCATCATCCTGGTGGATTTTACAGGTCTTGGATTCTCTTCCAGAAGGAAGAGGCATAAAAATGACGCGAAGAGCATCAACGCGGCAACTCCAAACAGAGCCCTGAACGCACCTGCCGCGCCGAAAACCGGTATTATGTAAGACTGGCTAAGTAGAAGCATAGCCCCAAAGACGCTTGATACAGAAGCGGCGACGACAAGGGTACCAAGCTTCTTTACTCTCTCCTCATGGTTTGGATAGGTGCTCGCCGTAAAAGCTGTCATGCCTGGCGAAAAGGCTCCGCGCATGCCTCCTGCAACACCACTGATGCCCGCTACGGTAACACCTAAACCAACAAGCCATATGTTCTGCGACAATGCGAGAACTACTGCGCCTGCCATTGGCGGTATCTCACCCAGTATGAGCGATTTTTTGTACCCGAATCTGTCCCCAAGCATCCCAAGTCCTACGGAAAGGAGGGCCGTAAAAGCCATCACCCCAACATACACGAGGCCTATCTCGGTTATGCTTAAGTTAAGGAGCGCAAGGTAGAGTGGAGACCCGAGGGTCATAAATATCAACGCGACGCTCCTGAAAATGCGCGAGTAGACTAGATAAGAGAATCCCTTGTCATTTTTCATATTCGCACTTGAAAAATACCTAGGCCCTCAGGAAGCCAAGGGTGTCTACAATTTTCACCAAATCGGCAGCCTCGCTCCTTCCTTCGGAGTCGAGGAGTTCACTTAGGATTTTGAGCACCGTAATAGTATCTAGGTCGTTATCCATCGCATCGGTGAAAGCTTCCAAAGCACCTCCGTGAGGCGAGGCGCTTCTCTTCCCGAGCTTGCCTATGAGGCCGGAATAAAATTCAGCTTCCTCAAGTTCGCCTTCTTCGTATTCCCATATCTTCCTATAATGATGCGACAACAGAAGCCATCTTATTGCGTTTGGCGTATGGCCTTTCTTAAGCAGATCCGAAACAAGGACAAGATTGCCAAGGGATTTTGCCATCTTCTCTCCCATGTACATTACCATTGCAGTATGCATGAAGTAATTGGAGAAAGGACTCTTGCCGGTGAAGCTCTCTGACTGCGCAATCTCGCTCTCATGGTGAGGGAATATGAGGTCTCTTCCGCCTCCGTGTATGTCTATCTGCTCCCCAAGGTACTCGTGTATCATAGCAGAACATTCTATATGCCATCCTGGCCTGCCATTACCCCATGGCGACTTCCAATAAGGTTCTCCTTTTTTAGATCCTTGCCACAAAAGGAAATCAAGTGGGCCTTTCTTGCGGCTGTCATCAGGGTCTCCGCCGCGTTCCTTTAGGAGAAGCTTCATCTGCCCTTCGTTAAATCCAGAGAGAGATCCGTACCCATCGAAGGAAGCCACATCGAAGTAGACATTTCCTTCCCTTTCGTAGGCAACCTTCTTTTTTACAAGCTTCGAAACCATCCCTATTATCTCAGGAATGGATTCGGTAGCCTTGACATAGTGCGTAGGCTTCCCTACATTTAGGGCCTTCATATCATTAAGGTACCTTTTTGTCCAAAAGCTGCCCAGGCTCTTCCATCCTACACCATTCTCCCTGCTTTTCCTTAGTATATCATCGTCTATGTCAGTAACATTCTGCGTATAGTTTACATTGAAGCCAAGAAACCTCAAATAGCGTATAAGCACGTCAAATGAGACGTATGTGAATGCGTGCCCAAGGTGAGTAGTGTCATATGGGGTGACTCCGCATACGTATATCTTTATCCCGCCTGCACCTCTGGAAATTGGGTAGAATCTTTCAATCTTCCTCCCACGCGAATTAAAGAGCGAGAAAACCATCAGAGTCATCCTGGGAGGTCAAGCCTGACAAATCCCTCTGCATATTTGTATCCTTTATCTTTCCCTGCCATTTTTGCCATCTCCTTTATCCTGGAAACGCTCTCGGCTGATATCTGGCTTCTATGGCACTTCAACGCGGCTACCTTAAGGTCTATTGTATCGCTTATGTCAACGATCTCGTTCCTGTTCTCGAAATTTGTAAGATAAAGGGTCTTTACAGTATGCGGCTTCAGGCCTTCCTTCTCAAGCTCCTTAAAGGTGAGCCTGTCCCTTGCAAGAGGATATACTGCATCTATAGTTGCCTGCCCGGCAGCCCTATGATCCGTATGGTTGACAAAGCCTCTCTTAGAATAGACAAATGTAGGATCCATGGTTACTACCACATCAGGCTTTATCCTCCTTATCATTCGCACTATCTCCTTCTTGAGCTTCAGATCGGCTACAAGTTGCGTATCATTATGGTTAAGGAAGTATACTCCCTTAAGCCCAAGCACCCTGCCAGCTTCAATCTGCTCCCTGCGCCTTATCTTTATCAGTTTCTTTTCTGTCATCTTCGGATCGTCAGAGCCCTTGCATCCGTTCGTGCAGATAAGGTAGTAGCAACTAGCCCCTTCCTTAGACCATTTTGCAAAAGTTCCCGCAGCGCCAAAATCCAAATCGTCAGGATGCGCAGCAACGCCAAGTACCTTCATGAATAATCACCTAAAAGTGCCATTACCAAAACAAGTATATGCGTATATATGCGTATATCCGCGAATAATAATTTAAGCTTTCCTAATCACACAGCGCAAATAAAGGTGCATCTATCAGGGATCGTATGAACTAACATGCCACCAAAAAAGCATGCGGACTAAAAGCCTGGGGTTGCGGGGATTTGAACCCCGACATGCAGGTTGCTTCCATATTCAATCTTATTTCCAGAATCTCATCACAGCGTAAAACGCTCAAAATAAATATATCTGGAGCCTGCCGCGCTGCCAAGTTACGCCACAACCCCTGAGCATTATTATTTGTGCATTAGCCTTTAAAACCTTTAATAAGAAATGCATATCATGATACGCGGAGTTATCTTCGATATCGGCGGAGTGGTAATAAGAACCCCTCAAGAAGAGTATTACTCTTACTTATCTGAAGTATCTGGCAAAAATCTAAATAAGGTGCAGGGATTAATCAAAAGCAGACTTCCTAGTTTTGAGACAGGGAAGATAAATCTCGACAAATTCAGCACCGAGATGTCAAAGGCCCTTGGGATAAATAAAAGCCAGTTCAGATGGATCGAATTCTATAAAGAACGAGTAAAAGTAAACAAACCCGTAATAAGAATAGCATCAGGAATACATAAGAAGTATACAACCGCATATCTTACCAATGTTGATAGAAATCGCCATGCATTTACCGTAAAACTATTCCCTAAAAACATCTTTGATTACAAATTTACCTCTTTCAGCATAGGCTACAGCAAGCCTGATCCAAAAATATACGAATACGTAATTAAAAAAATCTCTTTAGCTCCTAGTGAACTGCTGCTGATAGACAATGAGCTGCAGAACATAAGGAGCGCTAGAAAAATAGGCATGCACGCAGTACAGTTTAAGAACGTTAAATTGCTTAAGGATAAACTATCCGGGCTAGATATAGCTCTAGATAAAAGGTGATTTTATATCAGATGAGAACGGGATACAGTGCAAAAAAACAGAAGACTTTTCAGGATGGTATGCTGAAGTTCTACTCAAGTCGGAATTCATAGATTATACTGACGTATCTGGCTCCCTGGCATTTCGCCCTTCGTCATACTACGCCTGGCAGACGCTCTCAAGAGGCATAGATGCTGAATTCGAGAAAGTAGGGATAGAAAACGTCTATTTCCCCCTGCTCATACCACAGAAGTTCCTAGAACGCGAGAGCGAGCACTTCAAAGGCTTTACCCCCGAAGTTGCATGGGTTACACAAGCAGGCGATACAAAATTCGATGAAAAGCTTGCGATACGCCCAACATCTGAGACGATAATGTATCCGAGCTACTCCAAGTGGATAAGATCGTGGAGGGATCTCCCGATGAGGTATAACCAGTGGAACAGCGTGCTAAGATGGGAATTCAAGCACCCTACTCCTTTCATCCGGTCAAGGGAGTTTCTATGGAATGAAGGCCATACGGTATTTGCTACCAAGGATGAGGCAGAGGGCGAGAAGGAGACAATACTGGGAATATATCTAAGAGCACTAAAAGATTATCTTGCCCTTCCTGGAATACCTGGCAAGAAAACAGAGAAGGAAAAATTCGCCGGAGCAGTGGCGAGCTACAGCATCGAGATGATAATGCCTGACGGATGGGCGCTGCAGGGACCAGACTTCCATAATGACGGGCAGAACTTTTCGAAGGCCTTCGATATAAAGTTCCTGGATAAGGAAGGGAAGCAGGAATACGCCTGGCAGAATACCTTTGCGATAAGCACAAGGGTCCTCGGAGTCATGGTTGCAACGCACGGAGATGACAAGGGCCTTGTAATCCCGCCGCGGGTAGCACGCATCCAAGCAATAATAATCCCAATATTCAGGGAAACAAACAAGGAAAAGGTGCTTGGTTATGCGAGGAAACTTGCCGAAGAACTCGGCCAATACATCAGGGTAAGGCTCGATGACAGGGAAGGCTATTCGCCTGGTTACAAATTCAACGAATGGGAGATGCGCGGCGTGCCTATACGGATAGAAGTGGGAGAACGGGAGATAACATCGGAATCTGTAGTTGCGGTTAGGCGCGACAGCGGGGCAAAGGAGACAGTAAATGTTTCCATTCTGAGGGAGAGGCTAGCCTCGATTATGGAAGAGATGCATGAGTCTATGTATAAGAAAGCCCTCGCATTCATGGAATCTATGATATCCAAAGCAGATACATACGACAAACTAAAGGATATTCTGAAGAATAAAGGAGGAATAGTGCAGGCCGGATGGTGCATGTCTGCAGAATGCGAGGATAAGATAAAGGAGGAGACAGGCGCAAAGATTACAAACATGCCAGAAAACCAGGATGGAACTGATTGCAAATGCATATACTGCGGCAAGGGCGCGAAAACCATTGCGAATTTCGCTAGGTCCTATTAGGCCTTAATCTCAATCCCACGGCATCGGCTGCGACAAGAACAGCGCCAAGCGCTGTTTTCTTGGTAGACCGGACCACGCTTATCCTGCTTCTCGATAGATAATTTTTGAAAATCCTGTGATAAAGCACAGAGTCAAAAACCCCGCCTACAGTATAGACCCTGTCCACGCCTATCTTCCTTGACATTAACGCAGCGCAGCGCGCGAGGCTCGTGCTCGCTTCGTTTATGATCTTTAACGCTGCCACGTCTCCCTCCGCCGCTGCCCTGTCCACCACCTTGGAAAGCGCCGCTATAGAATCTACCCTGAACTGCTTGGAATAACCCCAAGATACAAGGGCATCAAGGTCGTCAGAGAAAGTTGCATCGAGTATGTAAGACGCGAGTATGCTGCGGCGCATCTCCCCGTCAAGCATCTTTACCGCCTTCCTAAGCCCTTCGCACCCTATCCTGTATCCGGATCCATCATCGCCAAGCAGCCATCCGTAATCGCATATTCTATGCCTCTCTGTTCCATCATATCCAAGGACTATGCTCCCCGTACCAGCAATGCAGAGAACGCCTTTAGCCCCACGGGTCTCGGCATATAGGGCAGCGAAAGCGTCATGCTCCACTACCATATGATCTGATAGTTTCGGTATAGCTGATTTCATCATGCTGATATCCTTGGATGTATCCATCCCTGCAAGTGCGACGCATACGGCATCTGCCTTCTTGAACCCGGTATTATACATTGCGCTTAGTATATTCTCCACTGCGCTATCCACTCCAACATTGTGCGGATTAGAAGGCCCTGCTATTCCCTCCCCAACAAGCCTGCCTCCTTCATCATATGCAAGCGCAAGAGTCTCCGTCCCTCCGCCATCTATTCCTACAATAATCCTCTTCCCGTTTCCTCCGCCCTTCTTCATAAAAACACCTGAATTATTCAGAGACTCTCTTACTCATCACTAGTCAGAAATACCTCGTCTCATCATCATAGTTAGACTTGGGATGCAGTATTATTAATACTAAGTCATCGCAATCCAGCCGCAAGCATAAACTTGCGCTTTAGAATCTCGTACCTCAATGCCGTATCAGTGTAAGACAATACACATGATCGTTCCCTGTACTCCGGTGTGGAAAACCTACAATCAGCCCTAAACTGCTTCCTTGTCAGGTCCAATACTTTCCCGTCATGGGGCTCATTGAAGTAGTGCGATACGCTATCTCTTTCCCAAGAAGCAACGCTCCTTAGAAGGTTCCCGCCAAGAATGTCTTGCACCAGGAGCGCGGTCACCGCACACTGGCCGTATGCCCCATTTCCCAAAGTCCACGAGTCAGGATCCGCACTGGTGCTCTTATCCCAACAAGCCTCTACCAACCGCTTCAATGTTCATAAGTCATGTAATTCCGAATTCTAGGCTTTCAGACTGCCTGCCCCATGCGGTTTTCTCATAATGCCAATCTGAATGCGCCTTGCACACATGCCTAAATAGTCCCGGTCGGATTCGAACCGGCGTATGCGGGTCCAAAGCCCGCTATCCTTGGCCACTAGATGACGGGACTCTAGGTAATGTAAATATCATATCGCGCCTATTAATATTTTGCCTGCAGCCAGAAATACGCTAAATATTTAATATTACGTTTCTCATTATTCCTATGATATTAATAGCAGGACCTTCAGCCAACGGCATCGCCGATAGGATCGCAGAGCTGAGGGGAGAAAAAGCTTACAATGCAGTACACAAAGTCTTTCCAGATGGAGAATCCTATATTAAAATGCCGCAAGGGATAGCCGGAGAAGAAGTCGCGATAATACAATCTACAAATAACCCGCAGGACAAGAGTCTTATGGAGTTATTCTTCATGATAGACAAGGCAAGGGAACTCGGGGCAAAGTCGGTAACTGCAATAGTTCCATATATGGGATACATGAGGCAGAACAAGGAGTTCAACGAGGGCGAGGCGGTAAGCATAAACACCATAATCTCAATGCTGAATTCCCTACATCTTGATAATCTCATAACGATACAGCCGCACAAGAGCGGGCCTCTACGGGCATTCAAGGGCAAAACCATAATAGTGGAGGTGATAGGGAAGATGGCAGAGTATGCTGGGGACGGAATGCATAATCCAATAGTGCTGGCTCCTGACAAGGGAGCCCTTGAGATAGCAAGGAAGGCAGCGGCAAGCATGGGATGCATCTATACCTACATAGACAAAGAAAGGCTGAACGATACAAAGGTAAGCATAAAACATTCCCCTTCTGAGGACATGTCTGGAAGGGATGTCATGATAATAGACGATATGATAAGCACTGGCGGAACGATAGTGCAGGCAGCAGAATTTGCAAGATCCCGCGGGGCGAGAAGTGTGCGGGCTGCTGCGGTGCACCTTATAATGGCAGGCAACGCAGAGGAAAAGCTGATGAATGCAGGAATAAGCGAGATATGCGGTACAAATACGCTTCCATTCAAAGGCGCCAAGACTTTTGACGTCTCAGGAGAGATTTCCAAAGCTCTTGGCGGATTAGGATTAGAGTGATGTAAAGGAAAGAACCTGCCCTTTCCTCAATCTGAAGAATCCCTTGCGCTCGACCTGTACGCGTTCCCCATCTTCCAGCCGCGCTGCATATCCTTCTACATATCCTTCATGCTCCTCCATGCTGCGATTATTGAACTCCTCTGAGTCATCAACAAGGTTACCGAGCATTATGAATTTGCACCTCAGCGCAGCATCTGCATCTACCCACTGCACAGCTTTCGAGATGCCTTCCTGACCTACATTTTTCTCTATGCATCTCACTGCGCCTTGCGATACAGACAATACCTTCACTGAGACAGCTTCCTTAAGCCTTATATTGTCTCCATCTTTCAAAGAAGATGCGTCGGCCCTATCTATAAGGAATCTGCCTCCAAGTTCGTACTCCCTATACCCTATATCTTCAGACGGATGAAACCTGAGCTTGACCTTTCTCCTCTCAAATCCATCTACAGATAACTCTACAGGGTCTTCTACCGCAAAGAGCCTCTTCGCCTCTCTGTCAATTAGCCTCCTGTTGTAAGAAAGCAGCATCTCTATATCCATTACGCTCTCAGCCTTGCTCATGCCGAATCTTAGCGCAAATTCCTTGATCGCCGCAGCCTCTATTCCACGCGTGCGCAGGCCTGCTATAGTCACGAGCCTTGGGTCATCATATCCGCTAATCAGGCCTTCCTTCACCATTGCATTGAGCTTCCTCTTTGAGGTTATGTTGCCCTTTATCTCGAGCCTTGCTACGCTGTGTATCCTGGGCTTGCGCAGGCCCAGCATGTCAAGTATCCTGAAGTAAAGCTCATCCCTGAGCTCATACTCCTTGCTTCTCAGGGTATCTGTTATGCCCATCATCGAATCCATTATAGGAGTATTGAAATCATACGTGGGCCAGACCCTGTACCTACTTCCCTGCCTATAATGGGGCTGGCTCTTTATCCTGAAGAGCGTGGGGTCGCGCATCACGGTATTAAGGGATTTCATATCACCTCTAAGCCTTAGTACGGCATTCTCCCCAATGGAGCCATCAAGCATCCCGTTCCAGAGCTCAATATTCCTTTCTGTGTTATTGGCCCTATGCTCACACTCTCTGGAGTTCATCCTTCCTTCCTTCATCCTTTCCCTACTGCAGGTGCATACATACGCATTGCCGGAATTTATCGCGGCAGATGCATAGCCGTACATCTTCTCTATGTTGTCGCTTGCATAATATTCTTCGCCGAAGCGTATCCCCAACCAATCCAGATCCCTCTTGAATGCATCAACAAACTCCTGCCTCTCATTCTCCGGATCTGTGTCGTCAAAATAGAGCACAAGAGCGCCTTTATACTCTTCCGCAAGCCTCTGCTCAAGGAAGGCTATCTTCGCATGGCCTATATGCATATACCCATTCGGCGCTGGAGGAAACCTTGTCTTGAAAGCACCTACGGTTGCTCCATCAGCTATGAACTTCGGCTTCGACGCTTCTGCTTTCCTCCTCTCCGCTTCATCAAACACTGCCCTATAGGCTCCATACTCCTTCTCAAGCACTGCCCTCTCCATGCCATTTACCAAGGATATGACTCTAGATACCTCAGCCCTAAGCTCAGCCATTGAGGATCTCAGTTCGGGGAATTCGAAGAGGACCTTGCTAATGACTGCACCTTCCTTCGCAGAGCCGTAGTCGAATGCGTTTTTAAGCGCATTTTTGAGAATCTCCTCCTTTACTTTTTCGTCTATCACTCGCCGCACCTAGACAAGAGAGATGCTCATGTTTGCTATGGTTGCGTTCTGGTAGAGCTCGGCCAGAAGTTTTAGCCTGAAGTATGTCGCGTTTGTACCATTGAATGTGACAGGTATGCTATACGTGCGGAATTTCTGGGGAACAGCCACGCTTATGTTCTGGAACCCGCTTCCTACCCCGCTGGAATAGGTGAGATTCACCTTCTGCGGGAGAAGTAGGTTCAGGCTGCTGCTGAAAGACATGCACGAGAGGTAGCTTGAATTTACAGTTTTTGTTATATACCTGTAAGCCTTGTCTGAGTAATTACCTGAGAGGAGCACAGAATAGCCATTTGAAGTCTGTATAAAGTTCTCCGCGCTTCCATTCGCTTCCAATCCGTTGAGGGAATTTGTAAGGTTTGCATCAGCATTTGCGCTTTCAGACGAATTGCACGTTACATTTACGTCAAGGACCCTCCCGTAACCAGAGACTATAGAATTAGAGTATCCATAGGAGAATACGGTAGGGGATGCATTCTTTGCCTTGGATACATTCGCCGAGGCCGCGGAAGAGCCTCCTATGTTGGTGAACTCGAGATACGAGCTTATGAATATAAAAGCGATGAAAAGAGCACCTAGGAACTCGACAAATTTCTTTCTTTCCATGCAATCAACAGGATAATTCATAGTAAGTATGCAACACAGGTATAAATTCATAGCGGGAGGCACAGAATGCCCTGCAAATAACCCCAATTGGCAGGGTGCCACGCATTCTCTTCCAGAAATCGATGCCCTTGCAGATAAATATATATAGAAGCGCAAAGGAACCTATAAATGTATCAATAAACAGCCATAATGCTAAATTTTGGTGAACGCATGTCTTTCAAGGAAGGAGATTACATAAAGATAGAGTACAGTGCATGGAGAGGATCTGATAAGCAGCTGGTATTTACCACAAACGAGAAGCTTGCCAAGGATAATGGGATATACAACGAGAAGTCATCCTATAAGCCCCAGTTGGTCATATTGGGAAAGAAGAGCACCATAAAAGGGCTCGAGAAGATTCTCATGGAGATGTCGGTAGGCGAAGAGAAGAAAGCCGAGCTTGAGCCCAAGGATGCGTTCGGCGAGAGGAATCCAGAGCTGGCTAGGGTCATGCACCTATCCGACTTCAGGAAGAGGGACATGGATCCTTATCCTGGGATGCAGGTAGACATAGACGGCACAGTCGCTACAGTGAAGAGCATAAATTCCGGTAGGGTTCTTGTAGATGCAAACCACCCGCTCGCAGGCGAACGGATGATATATGAGGTAAAAGTGGTCGAAAAGATAGACGACAAAAAGAAGATAGTCGAGGCATTGGCAAATGACTACTCGCTCTTCCCTGATTCTGTAGAAGTGGCACCAGAGAAGGCGAGGTTCATGTTTGGCGCCAAGCAGAAGAAGGACCCTGACTACTTCATAAACAAGACAGCAGCAATAGGTTCAATCTTTGAGAATCTCAAAGATGTAAAGAAAGTGGAAGTAGTAGAGGAATACGAGAGAGAGGAAAAGAGCAAGGAGTAACTCTTACTCCTTTATGCTTATTGCAAATACTCCATTTACCTTTATCCCGAGCTTCTTGGCAAGCTCGGATTTTTCTACGTTAAGCACCAGCACCTGCCCGTTCCATTTCGATGTCAGCTGCGTCGAGCCACATATAGGGCATGTCGTGCCCTGCTGTATTATAAACCTGCAGTTCTTGCAAACATGTTCTACCATAATATCACTTCAACGCCTTGGTTTTCCTTTTCCTCTCCTGTTCTGCTGCCTCTCCCTTGGCTTAGTCTCCTTGAGCCACTCGGGCTTGCCCAATCCTTCAGGCCTCATAGTCAAAGCTATCTTTATATCTTTTATGCTATTCTTCATGCTTACTGAAGAAACCTTTGCGTAAACAAGATCCCCTTTCTTCAGGCTCCTGCCGCTGCTTCTGGAAGAGAAGAAGCCGCCCTTCTTATCATAGCTCATAAAATCTGTAGTTATCTGGGAAAGGTGCACAAGCCCGTCTATCGGCCCTATGCGCACAAAGCATCCGAAATCCACAAGCTCGGATACCTCTCCGACTACAATTTCATCAACCTCAACTGAGAAGGTGAGCGCATCAAAAGTCACCTCCATGTGTATGTTTGGATCTCCAGGAATCACGAACCCGTTTCCTATGCTTCCTATATTAAATACCGCAATTATTATTCCCATGTCCCTGTCAAGCACTCTCTCGTACTTTTTCCTTAGTATGTCCTCCGCTACCTTCTTCGGTTCGTCACCCATATGCTGCGGCGGTATGCTTATTGTATCCGTTATCGTGTGTATATAATACAATCAATCAACCATTCTATCTTATTTTTCCATCAGAGGATACGCTGAATACGCTTAGGCCTTCAGCACTTAGCCTCTTTTTAAGTTTTGTATCGTTGGTGCAGACAGGAAGCCTATGCCTCAAGGCATATTCCTCTATCCATATATCAACATAAGAATTATTATTTATTACCTTTACCCCATGGTTCTTAAGTAAAACCGCCCCCGCACGCGCACTTCCTGCATTAGAGCCCTTCCCGTCGCCTATCTTCCTGAGCTCCCTAAGTACACCTGACGAGACTACCGCCTTCAGGCCCATTCCAGCGAGAAGACTCTCGCATATATCCTTTCTGTGAGCGGTGGCATATATTACGGAACTTGTATCAACAACAATGCAATCCATGCTATTATTTTAAAAATAGCCATTATTATATTAATTCATGCAGCTCAACATATCCAACCTTACCACTGGTATAAACATAGCGGCATTCCATGCGGTAGACTCTCTTGCAAATCCGTCTCTCAACACAGTAATGGCATACATAGGTTCCAGCTTCTTCATAGTGCTTCCCCTGATACTTGTCTACCTGATATACCGGAAAGACAGGAACGCTATGCTATTCGCCTTCTCGGTTGTATTCCTCTACGCGATAAGCGAGACTATAAAACTGATAGTCAGGGAACCCAGACCATGCGATGTCAGCTCCCTTTACTGGATAAACAAGGTGGGCTGCGAGAGCAGCTTCTCATTCCCATCAAGCCATGCAACAACACTGACAGGATTGTACTTCATAACAAGGACATACAAATACCTTAACATAATGTATATAGTATGGCTGTTCCTTGTTCTATTTGGCAGGGTCTACCTCGGGCAGCATTACCTTACCGACGTGATTGCAGGATTCATAATAAGCATAGCCGTAGGCTACGCGATAATAAGAAATAAGGAAAGGATAAATAACATATTATACAAGATAATATCTGTCGTGCCGAATCCAATATCGGCGCGTCTAGGTAAAAATTAATGGATATGGCAAAGAAGATATTGGAAAGTGCCAGGGTTATAGCCGTAGTGGGATGCTCAAGGGACGCCTCCAAACCGAGCGGATACGTTCCCGAGTATCTCGCATCGCAGGGATACCGCATAATACCGATAAACCCTTTTGCAGATTCAATATTGGGCATTAAAGCACTTAAGAGCCTTGCAGAGGCTAAGGGGAGCTTCGATACGGTTGATGTATTCAGGCCCTCTGGCGAGGCATATAAAATAGCTAAGGAGGCTTTTGAGAACGGGGCAAAAGCCCTATGGCTGCAGGAAGGCATCACTAACGCTGATGCCGAGAAGTATTCTTTATCATGCGGGATGGACTTTGTGCAGGACAGATGCATGATGAAGGAGCATATGAGGATTTTTGGCAGGTAGTTGCATGGATTTGGGAGCATACGCTGAAGAGCTTATATTCAACTATGAGCATCCGCACGGCAAATCAAAGATGGGAGACGCAGACGTCTCGATACATGAGGAAAATATATCCTGCGGCGACAGGATAACAGTCTATCTTAAGGTAAAAGAGGGAAGGATAAGCGATATCTCATTCGAAGGCAGCGGGTGCGTTATATCCATGGGAACAGCAAGCATACTCATGGATTATCTCAAGGGCAAAACAATCGAAGAAGTCGAGAAGATGGGCAAGGACAAGCTTGTCTCCATAATAAACATAGATCCTGGCCCGTCAAGGCTGCATTGCGCAACCCTCACGCTCCGTGCTGCAAGGAAGGCGCTTCTTATTTATCAGAAAAAGCCAATTGACAGGGATACCAAAGAGCTGTAGCGGTGCTTGCATGGGCAGAAGAACAAACGATCTGGACGGGGTAATAGCAGCACTTGAAGCCTCAGAGGAGAAAGAGGAGAGGCTTCGCTCATCTGCCGCAGCGAATATTGCAGGAATTGGAAAGGGAAAGGAGCGTATAGGCACAGTCATGCAATTCTACAGCAAGATAGGGGTAGCCGCGATAAGGCTTGAAGGCTCCCTGAGCCAGGGCGAGATAATAGAGATAGGAACGGAGGAGGAAGCCGTGCGGCAGAGGGTAGCTAGCATGCAGATAAACAGAGAGGATGTCACTAGTGCAGGAGAGGGCGATGAGATAGGGATAAAGCTACGGTACAAGGTGGAGCCTGGCAGCATAGTATACGTTATCAGGTAGCTACAGGAACGGCACGGATAACTAGAAAAAGCTAATATATCATGCAGTGGAATAGTAACTGAGATGATGAGTAAAAGATCTGATTCATGATGAGGATCTTGAGTGCTGATTCAATGGCAAACATCTCCAGGGAAGAGATAAAAAAACTGATAAAGAACAAGTTCAAGGCAAACATAACGGAGAGCGGAGCGGAGGAGATGGCGCGCATGCTCGAAGAGGAGGCAAGAAGGATATCCGAATTCGCGGTAAGGAATGCAGCAAGCGAGAAGAGGTCAAAAGTTACAAAGAAGGACATATCCGACTACAGGCTAAAGGGCGAGACGGATGCCAAATGAGCAGATAACCGCTTACAAAGCAGGGCCAAGGGTACGCACCGAGGTAATTCCTACAAGTTCAGGAGGGCGCTACTACATCGCGGAAAAGACTAAGGAGGGCATACTGATTACCGAGATGACGCCAAACGGCGCTACAACAAATCAGATATACAGAAAAACTGCCACAGACCCGGAGAAAATTCTAGCAGAGTACATATGCAAAGGCATGGAGCTTGTCATAGAGCAGGAAGGCGCATACACGCCTCCGCAGATAAATGCCGCCTGTGCCTCATGCGGCGAATCCGCGCTGCAGCGGGAGCTTGATATTATCAACATAGAGGAGATAAAACATGTGCCTACCCTTCCCATGCTTGTCTGCAGGTCCTGCAATTCCAAATCGTATTTCATAACAAAAGACTACATACGCAACCTCTCAGATTCAAATATCGGGATGTTTACTGAAGAGGAGCTCTCATTAAGGGAGAAGGACAAGGAGGCATTCATAAATGCGATATGGGAACACGTAATAAGAATATTTGCTTCCAAGAAAATTAATAGAGTAAAACTTGAAGGATGAAATCATGACAATAAATATTTCGGAGCTTTACGATAAGAAAGTAATCTCTACGAGCGGCAAGGTCCTGGGAGAGGTCAAGGACGTGATACTGAACATGGATGACGGCACGGTCGCAAAGCTACTATTCAGCAACATAAGCAGCCTGATGCGCAGCAGCAACGTGCGCAAAGACCTCTTCAAGAACAGCGTAGACTTCAAGCGCGTAAGAAAGGTCTCGCAGACAATAATAGTCGGCGAGGAATAGCCGCGCCATTCAGTCAGTTGAGAGTTCCTTGGCTATAGACGATCTCTTCTTTGCCAGTACCCTGTATCCGCAATACGGGCACCTCATGAACTTCTCGAGGTTCTTCAGCTCTTTTCCGCAATGTATGCAAACATAAGCCATTCGCTCACTTCTTTACAATATTATCCTTCAACCACTTTATAAATTCTTTGTGAAGGCTTGACACGCCAGTATCTATAACCCTTATATTCATCGCTGTCTTGTATTCTTCCTCGCTAAGCGAGAGGACAGGGACAAAATTGTCCATCCGCGCAAAGTGCACCTCGACCCAGTGCGTCTTGCCATTGACATAGTCCTTGACTATCTCATCAGTCATGGGCAGGGAGGAGAAGGTGAAGAGTATACCGTCGCACCAATACAAGGGCATAGTCCCGGCAGGAGTTACCCTCTCGCGCATAAGGTCCTCCTTGCTCAGCTCTATCATCTCATGTATCACAAGATCTTTTATCGGCGAATACGTTATCCTTACCATATTATTACCTTCCAAGGAGCCTGCTTACCGTCTCTCCAGCAGAGGTCCTTGGAGTATACGCGCCTCCGGCGAATATGGACTGGCAGCTCCTGCACTCCCATATTCCGTTGCTGCGCCTCTTAACGGCTTCCTTGCCGCAGATGTCGCACTTGTACCTTTTCCTCTTGTCTGCTTTAACCGCTTCGTACCTGTTCCTAAGGCTCACTCCATATCTGACATTATATTTTGCCACTCATTCACCTGTAGAATTCTTTATAATCTTCCTGAGGTCCTTGGATCTCTCAAAGGACATCTCTATTGCCTTGTCTATTTCTCCGAACGAGAAGGATCCGCTAAGCCCTTTCTGCATCGCCCTAACCGCATTCTCATCATTCGCCATGGTCAATCGCCCATCCATGGCAGTCTCCTCATTTCCATCGGGATCAAGGAGCACAGCCGAGCCAAGCTTTGCAAAGGTGCAAGAGGTGACAACATTCCCTGTCTTCAGCCTCCCGAGATTGCCTTCCCGTATAACTTTCTCGTCCTCATACTTGGGCATTCTCGCACTAGCGAGTGCAGCAGAAGCGGCTATAGTACCCGCATCGAATAGGTTGCCATCGTAATTGAGTACGTAGATGTCTATGAAGATCTCCCATACCTTGCCCTCCTCTATAAACAATGATTTTGTATCTATCACTCCGGCTGCCCGTATTCCCCTGTCCACCACCCTGGCCAGTTCTATAGCCTCGGGGCTAGGCGGGCCTATATCATACTCCTCAGATGCCAGAGGAAGCAGCTCGGCAGAGGTGAGAAGATTTCCTTCATCCGGCTTATCCTTCATAGGCTCACCTATGCCAACCTTAACACCGGCGAGAACTTTAGTGTAGCCTAGGTCTACTTCAGCAGATCCTTCGGCATTTGGAATCTTTCCCGTATTTATCCTTATATTTCTGTAACTCAGGAAGTCTCTTCCATCTTCCCGCAACCCCTTCTTCACCATACTCTCCACATATCCTACCATTGCTTTTCTTATAGTCATAAACACCACCTACCTATACCTGCTAGCGACCTTCTCGTAAGGTTCCTTCAGCGCAGCCTTCTGTATCTGGCTTATCACGCTTCCTGACTTGATTACCATATCAAGCCCCTTCGAGATGTCCTGCCTGCTCATATTCCCGTCCATCTGCAGGAGCAGTACCTCATTGAGCCTCGGGCCTATTGCCACAGGCATATCAGCGTCAGAGTAATTATCCTCAATCTTGTTTAGGTCCAGCACTACATGCTCCCCTATCTTTCCAACCGAGACCGCATAAGGAAGGTCGAGCATAGGTATCCCCGAGGACGCAAAGGCCACTGCAGCAGCAGTTATCCCAGCTGCCCTTGTCCCTCCATCGCCCTGAAGCACCTCTATGAAGAGATCTATCTTGCTGCCAGGGAAATCCTCAAGCACCACCACCTTCTCAAATACCTCTTTGGTAACCTTTGATATCTCAATAGCCCTCCTGTTTGGCCCTGAGCGCCCGTGTTCCTCTAGAGAAGAGAAAGGCGCCATCGAATACCTGCACCTTATGACTGCCCTCTCTGGATCAGCTATATGCTTCGGAAGCGCTTCCTTAGGGCCGTAGACTGCAGCAAGTATCTTGTTGTTGCCCCATTCTATATAAGCAGATCCGTCGGCATTCTTCAGCGTGCCTGCTTCTATCTTCACTTCCCTCAGGTCGCCCATATCCCTTCCGTCAAGCCTCCTTCCATTTACTATCAATTCGGGTTTATCAGTTCCTCCAGACATAATATCACTTCTTGCCCTCGAGCAATTCCTTCACGCGCTCCGTAAGCCCCTGCGTATGCGCCTCCTCAACTATCTTGAATATAGCCTCTGCGGCAAGATCGTAATTGCCCCCGCTAATCCATATTACTCCATTCAGCCCTACCACCAGCGTGCATTTGGTCCCCTGGACAAGCTGCTTTATCATGGTGTCCCCGCGGCCCATAATGCGCGGTATCTTCGAGGGCTTCACCGAGATTATCTTTCCTCCATTAAGCTTCCTGACGCGCGTAAGCACAGCAGTCTTTGTCCTGTCTATGTCCTTTATGACAGCTTCTATTATGTCCCCTGCGGCAAGCGGCTCCTCTATGAACTTGGACATCGCTATGCCTTTGTAAGGTGCATTCAGATAAACAGTGTAAATGTTAAATTTATCCTCCTCCACGATGCCTATCACTGTGTCTCCCATCCTAGGGTACCACAGCCCCTCGAGCGGCGTAAGCACGCCCTTCTCGCTGTCATATACTCCTAAAACCTTCGAATAAGCCTTGTTCCCGTCTAAGAAGACGTTATCTGATCTTCCATTGAATCTCTCCAGTACTTCGCCTGGAACCACTATAGTGCCCATCTAACTACCTATTTTTTTAGCTATTGCATTACCTTTTGTAAAAGAATTGAGTTTCTCGAAGAACTCTCCCTGCAGCCCTGCAGGAAACTCCACCTCCGCATTGAGCGAGCCGTTGTCAAGCCATTTCTCTGACTTGAGGCCGTACTGCTTGAGGAGACCATAACATCTGTTCGCATATTCTGCAGGTATTATCACATCCATCCTTGCAGTGGCAAACTTTATGGGAAGCCTGGCGCTTAGCTGCTTAACTACAGAATCCACCTGCTCAGTGGCGTTCTTGAAAGGGTCTATCTGCACGCGCACCTCCTTCATCGCATTCTCAATCCTCTGTGCGGGATGCGGTGCACCTGTCCTCGGGTCTATAGAGTTAGTCGCTATTATGGTTATTATCTGCTTCCTTTTCTCTTCGAGCATCTTGTTCCTCTGCTCTGTGGTTACCGGCACATTGCCCTTCTTAAGTATCGTCTCAACAATCTTTGCCCTATCCTCTGTCCCGAACGCCTTCTTCACCGCTTCTGCGCTCTGCCTCTCCCCTTTGTTGGCATCGGAGAATATCTCATCTACCTCAAGCGCAGCGAGCGGATCTGATCTCTTGCCGCTTATGTATTCGTATGCCTGGTCCGAGTTCACAAATATTTCAAAGTTCTTGCCTCCTACGGCATATTTCGCTATTACTGTTTTAGACATAAACTACACTACAAAACATAAAAACAAAATTCAAAGATAATCCTTTACCTCATCAGGCTTAAGGACGGCGAAATCCTTCTCTGAAGTAAGATACCCTATGTCAAGGCTGTCCTGGTTGACATCCGCGTCGCTTGCCTTCCTTATTATCTTTATTCCAAGGCCTATTGCATCTTCCAGCTCCATATTGTCCTTGTATTCCTTCATAAGCATCTCAGTAGCTACCTTCTTTCCTGAGCCTATCGCGTCTGCCTTGTATCCAAGGAAGGATGCTCCAGGTTCAATCTCGAAGAGCCTCGGTTCGCCGTCTATGCCCCCAAGGAGCAGGGATACCGCATATGGCCTCATGCCGCCATACTGCGTTGCCTGCATCATGTAAGATGAGATATCCTTTGCGAGCGCCTCTATCGACTTTATATCATCGTATACCAGCCTGTGGTTCTGGGCCGAGACCCTTGAGGAGTCTATTATGTGCAGCCCATCAGCTACCATCCCGCTGTATGTTGCG
>JAKBQS010000074.1 GCA_021835105.1 Microcaldota archaeon | reverse complement strand
CCGCTCTTTCCGCGCGCTAGTGCTGCTACATCGCCTATAGTGCAACTACATGGTCCAAGAAGATTATTATTATTGAGAATATTACTGCAAAAACAAGTATGTGCTTTGCGCTAAGCCTAGGACCTTTCTCAGGTGCATCGTAGAAACTAAGTATCCCGGCCTGCTGCTGTGGAGTTGATAATCCCGGCATATCGCATCTTATTGTATTTATTAGCATTGCTATTTAAATACTTTTACTGACGCTTTTCCACATGGTAGAATAACGATGAAAAACGAGTACTCGATGCTTAGGGAGATTAAAAAACTTCGGTCCATACGCGGATCTGGGACAGAGCTAATAAGCATCTATGTGCCTGCAGGTTTTCAGCTTTCGGAAGAAGTATCGAAGCTGCGGGAGGAATATAGCCAATCGTCTAATATAAAATCAAAATCTACACGAACTAACGTACAGAGCGCTATAGACAAGATAATACAGTACCTTAGGCTTTACAAGGAGACCCCGAAGAATGGGCTTGCGGTATTCTGCGGCAACATATCCGACAACCCTGGAAAGACATCAATAGAGTTGTTCTCAATGGAACCTCCTCTGCCTATAAAAGTAAATATATACCGCTGCGATTCCACATTCCTCTTGGACCCCATAGAGGATATAGTCAGCACTAAGGATACATACGCCCTGGTGGTCCTTGACGGCAGAGAAGCGACTGTTGCCACCCTGAAGGGTCTGCATATACAGGTTGTTAAGAAGCTCAATTCGATGGTTCATGCGAAAGTGCGCAAGGGAGGGCAATCGGCAAGGCGGTACGAGAGGATAATTGAGGAGAGCATAGGCGAGTACTATTCGCGTGTTTCCGAGATAATAAACTCCATATTCGAGCAGAGCCAGTTCAAGGTGAAGGGACTTATAGTTGGAGGACCTGGACCGACCAAAGAGGGCTTTGTGAAATCCAACACACTGAACTATCAGATAAAGATTCTTGGGGTATATGATACAGGATATACGGATGAGTTCGGGCTCAACGAACTTGTGGAGAAGGCCTCGGATCTGCTCAAGGAGCAGGAAGCGTACATGGAAAGGAGGGTCATAGAGAGGTTCATCCAGGAGATATCCCATGGAGGATTGGCAACATACGGCTATGAGAACACCAAGAAAGCACTTCTCGCGAACCAAGCAGGCACTCTCATAATAAACAATGACCTGGAGATGTACATGGTTGAGTATAAATGCAGCTCGTGCAACCAGATAGTAAAGAGCATGGAGAGCGAAGTAAAGCAGAAGAGACATGAATGTGGTGGGACCCTTGACCCAGTTTCGAGCGAGGATGCGATAGCAGAGCTGGTAGGCCTTGCCGATGAGGGAGGGGTTGATACGGTATTTGTATCTTCCGAGAGTTCCTATGGGAAGGAGTTCCTGATGGGCTTCAAAGGCATAGGGGCCATACTGCGCTACAAGTAAGCAGCATATGGCAAATTCCACCTGAGGCTGTGCGTAAGAAGTATTGATTACCTCTGCAAAATGGATATTCCAGTAAAACTTCTGGTAATGCCGCTATTATGGGCACCGGAATATGAATTTAAAGGTTTTCCTTTCAACTCTATTGTCTTTTTTCCTTGGGGTAATACTGTGATAAAAAAATCATTTAGTCTTTATGAGATGGAGCAGTTTATACGTGAGGCTGGCGCAGAGAAGGTTACGGAAGACGCAGTTCTAAGATTGGAGGTGGAGATAGAGAAGCTTGCTGAACAGATGACTGAAAGGTCGCGCATGTATGCGCAGCATGCTGGAAGGAAGACAATAAAAGCTGATGATGTCAGGTTGATATTTGACGGATCCAGGTTTGTACGTCAGAGTAATCCGGCAAGCTTAAGTCCAAACCCCAGAAGCACAAACATAACCTCGACTGCGGATAGGTAGCGTGTTATATCTTTCTCCCTCATTGGCTTGAGGTTCATTACCGCATGCGTGAGGCTGTATATTTTTCTGCCGTATGGAGCCTTGAATGTGCCATCCTTCTGGCGTATGCCAAGATCCGATACCTTGAATCTCCTGCGCAGATGCAGGAAGAACTCCAGGATCCACGGCACGAATATTATAATGCCGAACGCCTCCGCATTGCCCATGACCATTACAGCCACAAGTGATGCCCCTACTGCGTATGTGAAGCTGTCACCTGGAATTATCTTTGCCCTATATGTATTGAATGGGATAAATCCCAATAGGGATGCAAGCAGTATCGAAGAAAGGAATAGCCCCATGTAATTTCCGTAGAAGAAAGAGTATATTACCAGGCCGAGCGCAGCTATTGCGCCCATTGATGGCTGTAATCCATCAAACCCTCCCAGGAGGTTGAAGGAGTTGGAGACGAATATTATTGCTATTGGGAGCACTAACAAAGGATAGAATATTCCTAGCGCTATTCTCCCAATAAATGGAACAAAGACAACTTCTACGCCGGCGTTTATCGCCATGAGGGGAAGGGCACCGACAAAAGTAAGGAGCGGCTTCTGCCACTGCCTTAAGCCCTGCCGTATATCCTTTATACCTGTGCTTGCGACCCTGTGGCTTTTCACGTTTACATCGTCAAGGAAGCCCACGAATGTTATCAGGACTATTGAGAGTGCTATCGAAAGAAGTTTCTCTACATCAAGAACAGGGACAAATAGGAAAGACCCGCCGAACGTGTATGACAGTATGCCAACTATAAGCCCAAATGCCACAGCCACTCCTCCGCTGCTTGGAAGTATCACAGGCTTGCTCTTGTTTCTGTCTTCTGCTATTATGCCTGCACCTTTAAGGTATACCATTATGAACTCTGTCCCTATTATGGTTATTACGAATGCGAGAAACGAAGGCAGTATTATAGTCTCGAAACTGTGGTATGGCATATGGTTATCAGTCT
>JAKBQS010000018.1 GCA_021835105.1 Microcaldota archaeon | reverse complement strand
CCAGGTAATATCTGGAAAGAGTGACATATCAGGAATAAGGAGGCTCGAGAGGCTCTCGGATTCGGAGCTATTCAACCTCACCAACTCCGTCACATCAGGCGCAATAGCACCTAACCTGATAGATGACATCATAAGGTTCCTGAACACCGAGGACGATATAGTTGACAATATATTCAACCTTTCAAGGGCCGTTATACGCTACGATGGCGGTTCGCCTGCGATGAGGAAGTACCTCAACTCAAATCTCAGCAAGTTCAATCTATTCACGGACAGGGCCATTGCGCTTCTTATAGAGATGCACTCTGCAGATAGGATTTCCGAGATGAGGAAATTCAGGACAGAGATAGAAAAATACGAGAGGAAGGTTGACGACGTGAAGGATGCAATGCTGAACTATGCATATGTAGCCAGGCTCAACTACAAGCAGTTTGCGCACATAACCGACATAGCTTATCTGGGAGATAATATACTCGACAGCTGCGAAGATTCTGCCGACAGGCTGCTAGGAATAATGCTCTCGATAGCTACATGAGTGTGATGAGTTGATAGGCGCGTTAACATATGCCATGGCTCTCATCCTAATAGCACTTGTTTCAGGAAACAACCTCACCGCATGCTCCGGTTCAATAATAGCAGGCAGAATCGTAGGGAAGAAAACAGGGATACTTCTTACGATAGCAGGATATTCTCTAGGTTTCCTATTACAGGGAAGCCTGCTTAGGACGGGCATTAACGCAATACTGCCCGTAAGATCGGACCAGAGCATACTCCTTGCACTTAGCATAGCAACCCTGATATTTCTGATAGCCCACCGATTCAGGGTGCCTCAATCGCTCTCAATAACATTATCAATGACTGCACTTGGGATAAGCACTGCGTTAGGTCTCGCTGTAGACTGGGGCTTTATAATATATATGATTACTTTCTGGATTGTTGCTGCCTTTCTATGCGCAATATTTGCATTTGCAACAATGCGGACTACAAGAGGCTTCATGTCAAAGGTAAGGATATGGAAGGCATTGTCTTCTATTAAGATGCTCCTTATCATTATATCCTTCTTTACTGCATTTACACTCGGCGCGAATACCATAGGGTTCCTGTACGTTTCTCTTCCCGGCAAGGTATCTGAATTTATGATAATAGCAGCAATCATATTCGGTTCTTTTGTCTTCAGCGCAGGAGAGATTAAAAGAGTAGGCAGCGACATACTGCCGTTAAGATACTTCAATGCCCTCGTTTCCCAATCGATATCGGTGCTTCTTGTCGAAGCCGCAACCCTGTCCAGCGTGCCATTGTCAAACACGCAGACATTCGTAGCAAGTCTCTACGGATCTGCCGTTAGCTACAGGACAAGAATAATCCGCAAGCGCCCGGCGGAGACCATACTATTTACATGGATCATAACTTCCATAGTAAGCTTTAGTGCAGGCTTCATCCTCACTAAGATACTCCTATAAAGATATAATTGACACTTGCGACCAAACTGGCGAAATCAGTTTATTATTCTTTTCATTTAAGGTTATAGTGCAAGTATTCTGCAGGCTGGTCCCAAACCAATGATAACCCTGCAGATTCATCCATTGGAGGATATCAAATGAATATACAGTCAAAAATATTATTCTACATAATAGCCGTACTAGGCGTACTCCTCTTTGGCACAGGAGGAACCTATATAATAGGTTCCCACGGCGGTTTCAGCGTAAATGTCAATTCCCCGCTTACAGCGCTTTACTTCACCATCGTGACTCTCTCTACTGTGGGATACGGCGACATAGTTCCAGTCTCAGCTGTTGCAAGGATATTTGTCATAATACTGATAGTCTCAGGCTTAACAATATTCCTAAGCGCCATAACGTTTCTTGGAAGTGATTTCATGAATTCAAAAATAGACCAGTTATCCGGGGGAATAGCCTCTGTCGAGCGCAAGTTCCTGAGCAACCACATAGTCCTTATTGGGACAGATACTACCAACGCATCAATAGCGAAGAAGCTGAAGAAGGCAAAGCAGAAGTTCATAATAATAACTTCCGACAAGGTGATATTCGACAAGCTAAGGGAGCATGGCTACAAGGTATACGTGGCAGATTCAACATCAGTTCAGGACATGAAGAAATTCGAGCTTCACAAGGCAAAGGAGATAATAATAGATCTCAAGGATAATTCCAGGACTGTATACTCCGTAATAGTTGCAAGAGATATCGCAAAGAATGTAAAATTGAGGATAATAGCTACAAACGAGGATACAGAGAGGCATCTAAAGGAGATGGGCTACAGTAACGTGATAAACCCTGCAGAGGCAATTGCGATGGAGATAGTGGCCAGCATGGGTGTGAAGGTTTGAGCAAGACTGACGGAACAGCCTCGAAAGCTGAAAAGAGGGTAGACTTTACCGAACTCTTCGCAAAGCTTAACTCCTCAGAAAACGGAATAAAAGAGACAGAGGCGGAGAAGCGCATACAGAAGTACGGCTACAATGAGATAATAGAGAAGAAGAAGAGCCCCATATTCCTCTTCCTGAAGAAATTCACCGGCCCGATACCATTCATGCTGGAAATAGTCATAGTAATAACCTACCTCATAAATGACTACAAGGATCTTTACATAATAGCCGCACTTCTCGTCTTCAATGGCATAGTGGGGTTCCTTGAGGAATACAGGGCTGACAGTTCAGTGGAACTCCTAAAGAAGAGGCTTCAGGTTATGACACGTGTCCTCAGGTCAGGAAAGTGGAAGCGCGCAGAGGCACGCACCCTTGTGCCAGGCGACATAATCCGTGTCAGGATAGGCGATATAGTTCCAGCAGACAGCGCAGTAATATCGGAGCAGGACCTTCACCTTGACCAGTCCATACTTACCGGCGAAGCGATGCCTGTGAAGAAACAGGAAGGCAGTACCATATACTCTGGTTCTGTTGTCAAGGAGGGCGAGGCACTGTGCATTGTCACAGGAACAGGATACAACACCTACTACGGCCATACTACAAAGCTTGTCCAGGACGCAAAGCCAAAACTTCATCTGCAGGGCGTGATAATGGGCATCGTGAAGAACCTCATAGTTATGGATCTCGTCGTAGCGGCGGTGATATTTGCATACTCTTTCATCTTCCTGCACCTTGGCATAACCGAATTACTTCCGTTTGTCCTAGTCATAATAATAGCATCGGTTCCTGTCGCACTGCCTACGGCGTTTACTGTAACCATGGCAATCGGGACGGAGAAGCTGACAAAGAAGTCGGCTCTTGTTACGAAGCTTGAGGCAATAGAGGAAGCATCCAACATGAATGTAATATGCTTTGACAAAACAGGGACAATAACAGAGAACATGCTTCAGGTAAGGGATGTATTCTGTGCTGCAGGCGCGGCAGAAGAGGAGGTTCTACTGGCTGCGGCACTCGCCTCACGGGCAGAGGATAACGATCCGATAGATAATGCGGTCCTAGGCTCCGCAGCCCAGAAAGGGGTCGACATCAAGACGTATGTACAGGAGAAATTCATTCCGTTCAAACCTGCCACCAAAATGTCAAGTGCCGATATACGCTATAAGTCGGGAAGCATGAAAGTCTACAAGGGTGCATACCAGGTAATAGCTGGAATTGCAAAGCAGAACCCCCGCGAAGCAAAAATAATGGAAGCAAAGGTGGCGGAGTTTTCAAAGAAGCAGTTCAGGACTATAGCGGTTGCAGAATTCAAAGGAGGGAAAGCGCGGTTTCTTGGGATACTTGCTCTTTATGACAGGCCCAGAAAGGACGCCAAGAAGACAATCTCAGAGATAAGGGCACTTGGCATCAGAGTAAAGATGCTAACAGGAGACAATGTGCACATAGCCGAAGAGATTGCAAGGGAGGTGGGGATAAACGGCAAGGTTGCCGACATAGCAAAGCTGAAGAAGATGCCACATGAAGAGATGCTGAAAGAGATAGACAACACTGAGGTATTTGCAGAGATATATCCTGAAGATAAGTATACCATCGTAAAGGCACTGCAGGAGAAGGGCTATAGGGTCGGAATGACAGGGGACGGTGTAAACGACGCGCCAGCGCTTAAGCAGGCGGAGGTTGGTATAGCAGTGGCAAACGCTACAGACGTTGCAAAGAGCGTTGCAGCTATAGTCCTTACAAAAAACGGCGTGGAAGTAATAAACGATGCAGTAGTGGAGAGTAGGAAGATATTCGAGCGGATGATGACTTATACGATGGTGAAGATAACAAGGGTGATACAGATAGTGTTCTTCATAATGCTCGCGCTCTTTCTGCTGGGCACGATCCCAATATTGCCATTTGAGCTCATACTGCTTATCTTTACAAACGACATAGTAAACATAGCAGTTGCAACAGACCACACCATATACTCATCGATGCCAGATACATGGGACATAGGCAAGATCATGCGCTCCTCATTCATAATGGGCTTCATGATGCTCATCGCCTCGCTTGCCTTCATACCACTTGGTTTCATCCTCGGCCTCGGTGTGGCAGCGTTCCAGACGTTTGACTTCCTTATGATTAATATAACTGATAACCTGCTATTTTACGCTGTACGCGGAAGGGAGAAGCTATTCGGCCTGAAGCCGACAAAGACATTGGTTGTAGCGTCTGCTTTTGGAATAGCATTCGGAATAACTGTATCATATCTGGGTATACTGGTAACAGGCATAAGCGCATTCACAATAGCGTCGCTTATAATATTTGCAGTAATTCTTATGCTCCTATTTGATGTGATAAAATCGTTTATATTCCGAAAAGTCGTAAAGTGGCAGACACTAGCCGGTAACCAATGATTCGCTCAGATATTCTTCAGTATGTATCTGCCGACTTCTGAGCATTTCGAGTCTCCGCCTATGTCATAAGTCTTTATCCCGCTTTCCAGGGAGGATGTGACTGCACTCTCTATCCTCTCTGCCGCACTCGCGCATCCCATCCACTCGAACATCATCTTAGCAGAGAGTATAGTTGCAATAGGGTCGACCTTGTCAAGCCCTGCATATTTCGGGGCAGATCCGTGGACAGGTTCAAACATTGCATACCCATCTCCTATGTTGGCGGAAGGCCCTACCCCTATTCCGCCTACGATCATTGCCGCTTCATCGGACAATATATCCCCAAATAGGTTCTCGGTTACTATAACATCGTAAGATTCAGGGTTCTTTATTAGCCATTGCGCCATGGCATCTACATGCGCATCATCCATATGCACTTTCTTGTGGCCTGCACCGAGGCCGTATATGCTATCCTTGAAGAGCGCATCAGAGACCTTAAGTATATTGCCCTTATGCACTATCGTAAGGTGTTTCCTCCTTTTCTCTGCAAGATCCAGGGCGAATTCCCCTATCCTGAGACTGCCCCTTCTTGTAATAACCCTCATTGCTGCTGCAGTATTCTGCGAGACCATAAAATCTATGCCGCTGTACATTCCTTCGGTGTTCTCCCTTACTATAACGAGGTCTACTTTCTCCTTTACTGCTGGCACACCCTTTCTAGTCTTGCAGGGCCTCACATCAGCATATAAACTGAACATCTTCCTTATCTTTACGGCCGCGCTAATCTCGGATCCTGCGCCTTCAGGAGTTGTCATGGGGCCCTTCATCACGCAATCAGATCTCTTCAGAAGGTCTATGGTTTTCTGCGGTAAATTAGTTCCGTATCTGCTTATGCAATTGTACCCTGCATCGCCTATGCTTATACTTACCCTTACTCCTGCACTCGCTGCGGCCTTCCTTATTACGGGAAGGGTAACCTTCATTATCTCAGGTCCGGTTCCGTCACCAGGCAGAAACGCTATCTTCCAATCCTTTTTTACACTTTTGTTATCCATTTCCTTCAGCCTCCAGCATTATACGCCTAAGGACATAATTGAGCACGCCGCCTACCCTGCAGTACTCTACCTCAAGCTCTGATTCAAGCCTTACTACACCCACAAATGAAGCCTCCTTTCCAGATTTAGATATGTAAGAGACAGTTACCTCCCCCTTTGGCTTAAGAGCATCCGATAGCCCTACGCTAATTGGCTTCTCTGGATCTATACCAAGGCTTGCAAAATCCTTACCTGCAGGAAACTCTATAGGGACTATCCCCATGCCTGCAAGGTTCGAGCGGTGTATTCTCTCGAAGCTCTTCGCTATGACTGCTTTCACCCCAAGTAGTGCAGGTCCTTTCGCTGCCCAGTCCCTTGAGCTTCCGGAGCCGTATTCCTTGCCCCCTATAACCACAAGCGGCACTCCTTCTCTCGCATAGTTCATTGCTGCATCGTATATCGAGAGTCTTTCCTTGCCAGGGAAATGGAGCGTATAACCTCCTTCCTCTCCATCCAGGAGCATATTCTTTATCCTGACATTCGCAAATGTCCCGCGCATCATCACTTCGTGATTTCCGCGCCTTGATCCGTAAGTATTGAAATCCTTCTTCTCAACTCCATGTGCTATAAGGTACCTCCCTGCTGGGGAATCCTGCGGTATAGCTCCGGCAGGCGATATATGGTCTGTAGAGAGGGAATCGCCAAAGACTGCAAGCATCCTGGCATTCTCTATACTCGATATAGAATGCCTTGCTTTGTAGTCAAACCCTGCAAAAAATGGAGGCAGGTTTATGTACGTGCTTTCTGCGTTCCAAGGATACGTCTCCTGCTCTGCCACACTTAGCTCATCCCAATACTTATTCACGGAGAATATGCGCTTATACTCCTCATTAAACATGGATACATCTATAGAACTGCCGGCAATTTTCCTTATCTCATCCGCGTCAGGCCATATATCATCAAGATAAACATCTTTCCCATCGCTTCCGCGTCCGAGGGGCTCCCTTGTTATATCCTTAAGAACGCTCCCGGCAAGGGCAAACGCAACTACAAGCGGAGGAGACATCAGATAATTTGCCCTTACTTCAGTATGGATTCTGGCTTCGTAGTTCCTATTTCCGGAGAGGACGCTTGCGGTTACTATCCCGTCCTCCTTTATCGACCTTGAGACCTCTGCAGGAAGTGGGCCGCTGTTGCCTATGCATGTCGTGCATCCGAAGCCTACCAGCGAAAAGCCAAGCCTCTCCATGTACTCATACAATCCGCTCTTTACAAGGTAATCGCTGACTACCCTGCTTCCAGGCGCGAAGCTGGTCTTGACCTTCCTGCTTACCTTAAGCCCCCTCTTAACCGCATTCCTTGCAAGAAGCCCTGCACCTATCATCGCTGTAGGGTTGCTCGTATTAGTGCAGCTTGTTATGGCTGCTATAACCACATCTCCGTCCTTTACAGTCTCTTCGCTTCCGTCATCGTAGCGTATCCTCGATTCCTTGGGCGAGTTCCTTGCCTGTGCAGGAGCCTTTGCCTCTTGCACCGACGTGCTCTCCTGCGACCACCGTGCATAATCCTTCTGCGATGAGTTCTGTTCCTGCTGAGCTCCAGAAGCGCCGGCCATGAAGTTCTGGTAAAATGTGTCTGCTATAGAGCCAAGTCTTATTTCCTGCTTGGGCTGGCTTGGCCCAGAGACGCTGGGCTCTATCTCCTCAAGCTTAATCTCAATAACTTTGTTGTACTTTACATCAGCGTAGTCAATTGGGAACATTGACTGGGCAGCATAATAGCTCTTTACAAGATCTACCTGCTCTTCGGTCCTACCTGTGCTCCTCATGTACCTTAACGTCTCATCGTCAACCGGGAATATGGAGACCGTTGCCCCATATTCTGGGCACATGTTGGATACTGTCGCCCTGTCAGGAAGCGAGAGCGCCTTTATCCCATCACCGAAAAATTCTACAAATTTGCCTACTACTCCAAGTTCACGCAGCCTCTTAGTAAGGGTAAGGGCAAGGTCCATCGCAGTAACCCTTGGGTTCAGCCGCCCGGTAAGCCTGACTCCTACCACCTCGGGCATTGGAAGGCTTATTGGCTGGTCCAGCAGCGCAGCTTCCGCTTCTATTCCACCTACTCCGAATCCGAACACACCAAGGCCGTTAATCATTGTAGTATGCGAATCAGTCCCAACAAGGCTGTCCGGATAGGCAATAAGTTTCCCATCCTTCTCTCTGAAAGTGACGCACGTGGCTATATTCTCAAGGTTAACCTGGTGGCATATCCCGCCAGATGGCGGAACAACCCTGAACTGAGAAAATGCACTGCTTGCCCATTTGAGCAGGGAATACCTCTCACTGTTCCTGCTCATCTCCATCGCCTGATTTATCTCTACAGAGTCCTCCTTGGCATAAGAATCGACCTGGACGGAGTGATCTATTATGAGGTCTACCGGTATTATCGGGTTTATAAGGGATGCATCGAGACCCTTCTGCTTAAGGTATTCCCTAAGCGCTGCAAGATCCACAACTGCTGGCACTCCTGTGAAGTCCTGCATGAGTATGCGTGACACCTTAATATGGAGATCACCGCTGTAAGGTTTCATCTCTCCCCATCTTGCTACGGCAGCCACTTCCTCTTCGAGAACTTCTTTCCCATCGCAATTGCGCAGGAGAGCCTCAAGCGCAATCCGCATGGAGAAAGGCAGCTCCGATATCCTCCCTATTCCCAGGCCCCCAAGGGCGCTTATTGAATAATAGCTTACTTCCCTCCCATTAGATGTTGTAAAAGTACGCAGAGTCTCTGCCCTCAAATCTTCCATGAAAACACCAACCAGATAATATCTCAGCATTAAATATTAAATACGTTCTCAGCTCCCGATGGATTAAGCCAATGTACTGCCAAATCCACACTGCTCGTCATTCCCTTAGAAATACAAGCATGTAATGCGTTTCGATATCCTGCTCCTTTTCAAGTGCAAATCCTTGCGCCTTCAGTCTGCCTATTACTTCCATCTCAGATAAGCGTATCTGGACTGGAGGGCCACTCTCTGTCCTCCCTTTTTTCCAGTCAAGATCTATAAACCTGCCATTCTCATTAAGAATCCTGCTTATCTCTGCCTCATATCCTACAGGCAGGTCATGGAAGGAATTGGCGGAGAAGACAAGGTCCATGCTCCTGTCGGCAAAGGGCAGCCTATCTGCCTGTACCTTGATTATTTTTGTATTCTCTAGCCCTGCTAAATTTAACTTCATAAATTCGATAGCCTCGTCAGATACATCAACGCAGTAAAGGGTTTTTACATACCTGCTTAGCACCAGCGCAAATCTTCCTCCTCCAGCACCCAAATCAACTGCCTCTGAAGCCTTAATATAATCGATATTCTCCTTTATAGCGTCAAGAAAACGCTTCTCCACTTCTGTAGATTTAAATAAGTTGTGCAAATGCCTGTTTTTTTCATCCATAGAATCCATCATATCTATATCCCTAACTCTACATTCTCCTCAAGGTTGGCACCGCTTATTATCGCCACAGTCCTGCTCCCATGTAGCTTAAGCTTCCTGTAAGCTGCTACAGAGGCGACACCAGACATCTCTGCGAGGAGGCCGTACTCCTTGAGGAATAGCCTCTGCTCTGTCTTCATCTCGGAATCAGTCACCGTAACTACCCTGCCATTCGTCTTCCGTATTGCCTTCAATGCTTCTTCGCCGAATGTCGGATAACCTACGGCTATGGCATCGGCCATGGTGTTTGGCCTTACGTATCTGGGGGCAGAACCAGTTACGAATGCTTTTGCCACTGGCGCAGAGCCGCGTGCCTGCACGCCGATTATCTGCGGCAACCTCTTTATTGCCCCTGAATCTAGCATCTGGGCAAGTGCCTTTCCGATGCCGCTTATAAGAGTCGCATTCCCTATCGGGACTATTATATTATCAAAACCTTTAGACTGTGCGGCAACCTCATACGCTATGGTTTTCTGCCCTTCCTTTCTGTAACAATAGTCCCCAGATACGAATGCACCATTCGACTTGGCATATTCCTCCGCGTTTTTCATTGCTAAATTAAAATCGCCATCAACTTTGACTATCTTCGCCGCCCCTGTCTCTTTTATAAGGCCAAGCTTGTATCTGTTTGCATCTCTGCTTATGAAGACCCTAACCCTGAACCCCTCTATGCCGCAGTAATATGAGAGCGAGTATGCCATGTTCCCTGTGGATGCGCATGACAATTCCCCATATCCATACTCTTTTGCCTTTGCAACCTCTATTACGCTCCCCCTATCCTTAAATGACCCGGTAGGATTCGTAATCTCTAACTTAAGCTGCAATCCATCCCCTGCATCTATGAGCTTCGTTCCTCCTACCGAATATCTTCTGTACTTCCCATCCGGCAGGTAATCTAAGTAGTCCCAGAATTCATAGCCATTAATCCTGAAGCCTTTCCCATCCCCATATACGACTTCAAGGTTTGAGCCGCATTTGCCGCAGAGCTGGTTTCTGTAGCTGCTTTCGTATATGCGCCCGCATCCCTTGCATTTAAGGCTATACTCCAACAAACAACCTTACTGCCTTTCCCCTATTGGGAGGTATTTCAGATCAAGCGGTCCCGTATAATACTCGAGTGGCCGTATAAGCTTGTTCTCCTTCCAGTATTCAAGCAGGTGCGCACACCATCCTGTTGCCCTGCTAGCCGCAAATATCGGCGTGAACAAATCTATCTGGATTCCAGCTGCAGTATACAATGGCCCTGCAAAGAAATCCACATTGGGCCATATACCGTGGCTTGCGCCAAGCTTCTCTATCATCATCTTCTCCGCCCTCAGGGCTATCTCCGTAAGCCTCCTGACCTCCTCAGCCGAATGGTCCTGGAGCTCAAGCAGATACTTCTTCAGTATCCTTGCCCTCGGGTCGTAGGTTTTGTATATCCTATGCCCGAACCCCATTACCCGTTGCTTTCCTGCAAGTGCATCCTCTATGTACTTTTCCGTATTGTCCGGGTTTCCTATCGCTTGCATCATCTTAAGGGCCATCTCATCCGCTTCGCCATGCAGCGGGCCTTTAAGAGTACCTATCGCAGAAGTAACGGCAGAGTATATATCCGAGAGCGATGAGCCTGTCACCATCGCGGAGAATGTCGATGCGTTGGAGCTGTGTTCAAGCTGAAGCAGGAACATTATCCTCATTATGTCATATTCCTGCTTGGTCGGCTTCTTACCGTTTAGCATGTACATAAAATTCTCAATATGATCAAGCGATTTGTCCGGTGGCACATACTCCTCACCCTCGTTTCTGTATCTGCCTATCGCAGCGACAATGCTGGACACCTTTGATATTATCCGTATGCTCTTCCTCAGGTTTGCGTCCTCTCCAGCGTCATCAGCCTCTTCATCGAAGGCAGGAAGAAGAGAGACTGCGCTCATGAGCACATGCATCGGATCCTTCTCGCCTGCGGTATCCTCTATCACATCAATGACCAGCGTAGGCAGGTCCCTCTCAGAAGAGAGGTTCTTTGAAAACTCATCAAGCTGTCCCTTGTTGGGAAGAGTGCCGTGAAGTATAAGGTACGAAGCTTCCTCAAACGAGCAATTAACGGCTATGTCATCTATAGGATATCCCCTGTAGTAAAGCTTTCCATTGAGTCCGTCTACCTTGCATATCTTGCTCTCAGAAACATATACTCCGTCCAATCCCTTATTTATCTTAGGCGCATCTGCGTCAGGCATACAAAACACTCGAATACCAGGCATTGCTAATGCCATCCTGGTTGTAGATTATCTATGATATTATATAAAACCTTTTAATTATTCCTCTATCAAGTTTATTCATGGACAGGGATTTTGACATTATAATAGTTGGAGGCGGCATAACTGGAGCTTCGATACTATTCACCCTGAGCAGGTTCTCGAAGGCTAAGAGGATACTCCTTATAGAAAAATACAATTCCTACGCCCAGATAAATTCAAACAGCAGGAACAACGCACAGACGCTGCATTTTGGTGATATAGAAACCAATTATACAATAGATAAGGCAAGGAAGGTAAAGCAGTCTGCAGAAGTTTTGCTCAAATACATAAATTCCCTTCCTCGAAAGAGAAAAGACGACATAATGCGCATATGCCAGAAGATGGTCCTGGCTGTCGGAGAGGAGGAGATCGGGAGCCTGGAGAAAACATTCTCAAAGGAGATGCACGCATTATTCCCATCACTTAAGATGCTCACAAGAAAAGAGATAGCCATGGTGGAGCCTGCCGTGGTGAAAGGAAGGAAAGAAGATGAGAAGATCTCATCCTTGTACTCGCGCACAGGCTACATGGTGGATTTCGGCAAACTGACAAAGAGTTTCGCTTCAGACGCAGATAATGCTAGGAGGGCAAACAAGCCAAAAGCCATATTCGGCGCAAGGGTCACAAACGTCCAGAGCAGAGGCGACTCGTATGTGCTTCACACAAACAAGGGGGAATTCAGCGCACGATTCGTAATATTTGCCGCAGGGAGCTATAGCCTTTATTTTGCCAAGTCAATGGGTTACGACAAGAACCTCTCCATATTATCCGTAGGCGGCAACTTCTACTACTCAAGGAATGTACTGCGCGGAAAAGTGTACAGGGTGCAGATAGGCGGCGTTCCGTTTGCTGCAGTCCATGCCGATCCTGACATAACAAATCCAAATGTCACGCGTTTCGGACCTACGGTTACCGTGCCTCCAGAACTTGAACGCTACCACTTCGATACATTTAGGGACTATTTCAGGACGTTTGACATAGACCTGCCTACAATTATAAGCCTGAAGAACATATTCCTTAGCGGAGATACCAGAGACATAATACTGCGCAACGCCACATACGATATACCCATAATAGGCAAATATGCATTCCTGAAAAAAGAGGTGCAGAAGATAGTACCTTCGCTTGGATATTCGGATATACGCATGGCTGGAAAAATAGGCGGCATAAGGCCTCAGCTTATAGACAAGGAAAAACGCGAGCTGCTTCTTGGCGAGAGCAAGATACGCGGCGATAATATAATCTTCAATGTAACTCCTTCTCCAGGCGCAACTTCCTGTTTGTACAATTCACTAGGCGATGCGAAAGAGGCGACAGATGCGATAGGTGTAGATTTCGATGAGCATGGCTTCAAAGAGACTTACTGCCCGTTTGACAGATAAACAATCCTGCCGCTCTGCTGCGTGCAGCTTTGCAGTTTAATTATCAATATATCTTGTTGTGACGATACAAGATATGCACGAGTTAAGTATAGAGCCAAGATTTATTGGTTAAAATTAATACCTAATTTCTAAGTAAAGTCTCCACGTTTTTAACTTCATCTGTAGATAGATGGGTACTGCCATATGTCATGACCTCAGTGTCTCCTATCACTTTAGCTTCATTCCCTGTTCTATACGAAATTATTGTTATGCTTCCTTCTGGAACGCCTGGGGTAAACATTGGGTTGAGTTCATCGTATCCAAGGGCTTGTGCCGCAGCAGCATGAACTGTATCTTGATGAGTTGACGCAACTATTAGTCCATTTTCTCTCTTTTTTATTTGAACTTTATTTACAAAACGCTCAATTCTGTTTTTTATGCTGTTGAAATCCTCTACATCTGGATAGCCTGTTCTAGCTTGATTATTCCTGAACTCTAACCAAGGAATACCTCCTGGAACAGGGCCATTATTCAACTTTCCCACCTGTCTTTCTATAAGTAATGGCTCTGGGAATTCGATCTCTAAATGTGTTCCAGTCTTAGTAAAATATTCGTATTTTATTAGGCTTGCCGTCTGTAACGTTCTATCAAGAGGACTTGATATCAAACGGCTTATGCGGAACTGTGCAAGCTCTTTACCCGCTTTGTGCGCTTGTTCTATCCCTTCCTTAGTTAAAAAGCATGGAATGGTGCCTGGGCTTCCATCACGAAAAATAGTTTCTGGTGTAGAATCTCTTTTACCATGCCTAACATACGCAATAACTACCATAATCTCAATAATATAATTTTCATTGTATGGTATTAAAAGGTTATCACGCCGTTTATAAATCTTCCGCAATCATTTTTGTAGTTTAATTTGGTTTCTGTAGTTTAATTAACTTTCTTGTAGTTTTGTTCCCTAATCTGTAGTTGTTGGTAATTAAACTATAGCGCCCGCCATCATGATAAAATGACTTTTTAAACTTTAAACAGTTTCAGCTTACCAAACAAGGCGAAAAGAATCAAAAGGCTTAAGAAAAGAATCAAAAGGCTTAATAATCTATAATAAAAATTACATATGATTCAATGGATGCGAACACTAACAGGATGCTTAAGATAGTAATACCTGCAATAGTAATAATAGCTGTAATATACATTGTAGTATCTTTATCAAGAGGTCCATCGGTTCTTCCTGCTGTTCCAGGTGGCGCAATCCTCTCATTCCAGATGACCGACCCGCCGCAGGTTCCTGTAGGTGCAAACGCTCTGCTTATTTCATATAGCTCCATAGAGGCTCATGTAGCTGGAAATGGCACCGGAACAGGATGGTTTGCTGTAAATGGAAACGGGACAGTTAATCTAATGGCTCTTGTAAATCAGAGCCAGATTATCGGAAACACTTCCGTGCAGGCTGGAGACGAGGTAAATCTTGTAAGATTCAATGTAACATCTGCAAGAATAGAGATAAATGGAACATATTACAACGTGACGGTTCCATCAGGCGCAATCACTGCCCATGTGCAGAATAGTGCAGCCGTAAATGGCAACCAGAGCGTGCTTCTGGATATGGCTCCTGTAATAGCTACAATATACACTTCAAACTCTACCCTATTTGTACTTGTGCCTTCGCTAAGGGCTGTAGTGGTCTCTAATGCAAGCACCGCAAGCCACGCTAAGATCGGCGCATCATTCAATCTAAATGCAAGTGCGCGCGCGGAGCTTGAAGCATACAAGCCAAACATCTCAATATCGAATGCCTCTGTTGCAGTATCAGGGAACAGCACTAGCATTAAAGTTATTGTCAAGAACAGCGGCAACAGCAGCGTAACCATTAACCATCTATTCTTATACGGAAACGAGAGCGTATCTGTAAGTAATGCAGCCCAGCATACTATAATGATAAAGGGCGGAGATCACGGAAACGTAGAGATAGAGGGCATAGGAATAAATGGCACTGGAAATCTTACGCTTGGTATAAACAGCAATGCAGATCCGCATGGGGTTGTCAATGGGAGCATAGGTGCAGATGTAGGCATCAACGCTTCAATAGGGTCCGAATCCCATGCAAGCCAAAACAATTCAAAAAATGAATCCTCAGCAAGTGGATCCGAAAATATATCATCATCAGCACATGTATCAGATAAAGGAATGGCCGATGTGAACGTCTCTGAAAATGAGAGCGAGAATATGCTTGTCAATGTCGGCGTTGATATGGTACACTTCGGGTCGTTTACTTTTATTGTGGGATCAAACGGCAATATGACCCTCCCAT
>JAKBQS010000017.1 GCA_021835105.1 Microcaldota archaeon | reverse complement strand
TCGCCGTCTCCCTCAAACTCTTTACGCCTTCATTTATACTACGAATGCTGTTAGCTCTTTGTACATAAGGACCCATTGCCGGCATTTTACCACAATATCAGCACATTTCATTACATATATAAATTTACCAATTATCCCGACTTATTTGTTTAATTTTAGAATTTTAGTGGCATCAAGCCCACGCATGCGTAAGCCTAATCAGAACGCAACGATGCAAAGCCATAATTCTGCATAAAAGCCGTTCGCCACCTAATAAGAAGATCAAAAGCAGGTCGACTTTGACAATCCATATATCAGAATCGTTATGATGGGCATCGCATTGGAGTACGGTTAGATACGTTCCGGATCCAGCAATTGGAATGAATGCAGCTTCGAAGGCGATAGACGCACAAGGAGAACCAAACAACTCGAGAGGTTTTCGAGGCAAATCTGAGATCTTGGTTAAGAAACGGGCATGGCGGGATTTGAACCCGCAACCAACAGCTCCGGAAGCTGCCATGCTGTCCAAGTTACACCACATGCCCATCAATAAAAATTCCTATACTTAGAGATCAGCGGTATAGGCGATTGCCCTTCCCTCCCTTCTAAGCACATTTATCCTTGCCCCGTAAAGCTCCGAAAGCGAAGCACTGCTGATAATATCATCTCTCTTTCCGCTTCTTATAACCATTCCATCCTTCATTGCTATTATCCAATCGCTTGCAAAGGCAATATCAAGGTCGTGTGTTGCAACCAGGAGCGAGAAACCCTGCAAGGCGAGGCTCTTCATGATGCCTATCACAGCAGCCTTGTTTGCCACGTCAAGGTTTGATGTCGGTTCATCAAGCATTATTGTGGGAGCTGCCGAAGCCACGGCACGCGCCATCAGGACTATCCTCATCTGCCCCGCGCTAAGTTCGCTGAAATTCCTATCTGCGAGAGAGGACGCATTGAGCATCCCAAGCGCTTTCATAGCGTCATCCTTCTCCACCCATCCCCTGCCCTTTCTTGCGCTGGAAACCATGTTTATGGCTGTAAAGCCCATGCTCTCATTTATTATCGCTGGAGAATAAGAGACATAGTACGGGAGATCCTCTACACGTATATCCTCAATATCTACATCACCGAAGAGAGCCTTTCCGCTTCCCACCCTTGTATATTTTATCAGCGACCTGAGCAGCGTCGTCTTTCCGGAGCCGTTCCTACCTAATATGGTATTTATCCCCGGCTTACGTATCTCCGCATATACATTGCGTATCACATCATTCTTTCCATATCCTGCGCTGAGATCCATGAGCCTAATATGATCTTCCAAAGAAATCCCCCTTCCTTATAAGGTACATGAGCATGGGCACGCCTATAATGCTTGTTATTGCGGTTATCGGCACTGTCGTGCCGGGTATCGCTATCCTGGCTATTGCGTTGGACAGAAGCAGCACAGAGGCGCCAAGCACCGCAGCCAGAGGTATGACATATGCATTATCCACGTTCCTTCCAAAAAGCCTTATTATATGCGGGGTTATGAGGCCTACAAAGCCTATTATCCCGGTAAAAGAGAGTGCAGCAGCCGTAAGGACTCCGCTTAGGGCAAGCATCTCTTTCCTGAACTTTCCTGGATTCGTTCCAGAAGACTGTGCAACCTCGTCGCTTATCATTATCAGGTTAAGCTTCTTCGCATAGTAAAACGCGCAGAGGATGCAAGGGACAGCTATCACAGCCATAAGCGCATCTGTAGTTGAGTTGAGATTCGCAAGGGTGCCAAAGAGGAGCAGCAGTATGGAGAAGGAAGAAGGGGTGCGGGAGAGCAGATAGGAATCAAGGATCATTATCATCGCAGAGAAGAGTATCGATATTGCTATTCCGGAAAGGATCAGGCTCAGCCACTCGCCCCTCCTGCCAATCATTATCACAAGAAATGTTGCCAGCATGGCTCCTGCAAAGCCAAAGAGCGGCTCTAGGAACAGGGCGAAGCCGAAAAGCCCGTGCACAAGGATCCCGAGCGCGAACCCGCATAATACCCCAAGCACTGCCCCGGAAGCAGTCCCAGTAACGTAAGGTTCTGCCAAGGGATTCCTGAAGACCGCCTGCATAATCGCTCCTGCAACTGCAAGACTTGCACCTGCTATAACTGCACCGATCGCTTCCGGAAGCCTTATTATGTAAATTATCTCCGCATAAGCGCCGCTGGGGTGCAGAACATCCTTCAGCGGTATGTAAACGCTCCCTACCGTCAGATTGAGGAGAACAAGCACGAAGAGGGCTGCAAGAAGCGCCGTGAACTGCAGTGCCGGTTTCCTGGCCGATTTAGTTGCCATGCCATCATCTACAAATCCGAAGAGGCGGCTGCGGGTCCAATCTTGCAAAGGCTTTTATTAGTGCACCATGCCGCATTTTATCTTCCTCTTACTTTTTGAAAGCCAACATTTAAATAAGCACACCACAATACTTTGTGGGTGTCTGTAAAAAATATACAACATATGGTATTAACATGCCGACCTTCCGTATACCCCAAAAATGCGCCATTGCGGCAGCAGTCATGGCTCTCCTCATGATGAATCTGAACACCAGTGCCGCATCACTGGCCATAAGCCCAAAATATGCCGGTATCTACAATATGGACATAGGCCAATATGCCTCGTTCAAGATAATGCTGCCTGGCGCAGCAGTTCCATACAACGCATCGGTATCCTACTACCAATCCAATGGCATATCTGGCAATACGCCAACATATGCAACAACCGGGAACATGCTCTGGCTGAATATAACGGCATATCCTGGCAATTCCATAGGCATCGAAATCGGAAATAACACGTTCAGCTTAAACACATCAGAAGAGACTGGTTCGTGGGCATTCAACGCAATAATATCCAATTCTCCTGGGAATACGATGACCGCCAATACGCCCACGATAATGATATACCCGCCCCTAAATATATCTACAAACTACAACTCTTCCGGGTTCTACTTCACCGCTCCGTTTCCAGTAATAAATCTTACATACGGTGGGGAGTACACGATAAATGCGCTCAACAGCACAAAGATAAGCGGAGGGACCGGCGTCTATGATTTCAACTGGGCGTTCGGCGGGCAGGGAGATTCGAACGGAATCATGCTGAGCCCTTCCTGCAATACCGGTTCTTCTATATGCGCAATAAGCTATACCTCTGGCAATTCATACGAGGAAGGGACTCTTGATGTCGCAATAAATGATACCTCAGATGGCACACTAATAAACGGTGCAGTGCAGAACGTCCAGTACTACTTTATAACTGCAAGCCCAGTAACTCCTCTCTCGAGGGACTGGCTTGGGAGGAACATAACCACGGTGCGCAATCCCAGGATAGGCATACTGATACCATCAATAGGGCAGATAGTATACGCACTGGGTCTTGGCAGCGACGTAGTAGGCATCTCTTCCATATCCGGCAGCGCACTCGCGCCTTATGGGATAAAGAGGAATTCAAGTATATCAAACCTCGGAGACTATTTTGAGGTTCCCGAGTTTGTCCCAGGGCTCATAAACGCAAGCGCAAATTACGTACCTGTAGATTCCGGCGCATTTTACAGCAGCCTGACGAGCGGAATATCCGATATGGAAGAAGCAAACATAACTGCTGTGGCCTTGGGAGGAGACTTCGATTACAATCTCAGCCAGGTCGAGAGTGATGTGATGCTTGTCGCAAACACGACCGGAAAGACAGCACAGGGCAGGGAAGTCGTGCAGGGTATGAGATCAATAACAGAAAACGTGACAAAGGCTGTCGCATCTTCTTCCGTTCCAACAGTCGCAATGATAAACTACTACGATTACGGAACAATGTATGTCGATGGAAACCAGTCTTTCATAGGTTCTGAGATACGCACGGCAGGAGGTAATGACATATACCCAGGTTTCTATCCTTCGCCATCCGTATCGACCCTGCTCGCCTCAAATCCCGATGTGATAATAGCAAGCATATTCGTTGACAACATTACCAATACTACCCAACTTCTCTCCACGATACCCGGAATAAATGGTACCAATGCATGGAAGAGCGGGAATGTATACGTCCTTGGCAATCTCGCAACAAACATAACAGACGAACCCGGGCCTCTCGCAGCTTACGGTGCGGAGATATATGGAATAATACTCCATCCTTCAGACTTCGGCCTATCCGCAAACGAGGTTCCACACAACATAACATCCGGATGGGTCGAGGAGTACGTAAAGCCCAGCCTATTTGGATTTACGGACAAGCACGCGGAACTCGCGATTCGCGCGCCTGCAAGTTTCGAATATAACGGGACCAATGCGACTGTGGATGCATATGTATATCCAAGCGGGCTCCCAGGCACGCTTTACATCTCAAAGGACGGAAGCCCATATTCTCTTGTTGCTGCAACGTCCTCGTCTTCCAATTCCATATCCTACAGGGCCCCTGCTTCCGCAGGTACATACTCGATAAAATTCATAAGCGCGCCAAACGCTACATACCCTGAGAATGTGACATTTGCAAACTACACCATATACAAGGCTACGCCTTACCTTAACTTTACATCTGAGTGCGGAAGCTACATGTACGATGGATATGGGTGTACGACAGTTGCGGCAATAGGGTCGTACGCGAATCAGGTATCCGCAGAGATGTATCTGAATGGCACATTAGTCGCGAGCTCCTCAAGCTCCATATCATACAGATCTCCTGGCGCAGTCAATACCTACGAATTCGAGTTAAATACCCCGGGCAACGCAAACTATACCGCAAGGTCGATATCATATACATATTACATAACTCCATATGTTCCTCCTGCTTCATCGGGAGGGGGCTCTGGGGTTCCCCAAACGCACAGTTCCGCAACATCAAACCAATCCCTAAGCACTTCTAATGCCATCATGCGCGAGACGATAGTGCTGTATCCCTCTCTTGACGAACTGATTAACTACTCGAAAGGCGATGTCCTGCTGAGAATAACGCCCCTCTCTTCTAATTCATCGTCCCACCTAGTGACTATCTCGCTGCTCAATGCGACTCTCCTGCCGCAGGCCCCTGACGGATACAGGACGATATACGCCCTGAACCTGAGCGTCTCAAATCCTGATACGGCTGCGGAATACATCTCCATACTATATAATTGCAGCTATAACACCTCGAGGTTATACCCATATATGATAATGAACGGCTCGTGGATCGCAATAAGCAATTACAGCATAGAGCCGGCACAATGCCGCATATCCTTCGGGGTGCCTTCCGATCCGGTGATCGGGTTACTATATGCGCCTACTCCGGCCAACGAGACACGTAAGACCTCACTGCCCTCAAACACAACGACCACGTCCACGATATATGCAACAGGCGCTGCAAACACAACCACGAGTCCAGTTGTATCTGCAAGAGAAGCAGCACTCACTACATCAAACAATAGGAATGCAACTGTGGACTACATCGTCTTGGCGATAGTGATTGCGATAATCGCAATTGCAATCTACCTTGCAGCCGGGAAAAGGATTCTCATTAGGAAGGGATAGCAATCAGCGCACGCCCATGTTATCTGCCTTGATATCAATAACATCAAGCTCTTTCCTTCCCTTCCAAAAGTCAATCAGCTTCGAGTAGTTGCCTTCTCCTATGGCCAGTGCTGCGATCGCATCCCATCCCCCTGCTCCGGGAAGCTTCGCAACAAACGCGCCATTCTCCTTGCTCTCCTCTATCAGGTCCGTGCATTCGTCAGGCTCTATCTCCACGCCGCTTGCCTCCCCAAGTTTTTTCGAGACTGCCCTTCCTTTCTCGAACGCTGCATAAAAATCCCGTTCTGCACCCTCCCCATGGCTTATCCTCCTCAGCGACTCCACCGCTGCCCTGTCATAGATATCCATCTCCTTTATCAGCCTTGAGTATGCTTCGGGATTATCACGTTTGTACGAGGAAACGCTTCCTACGGCAGAATTTGTCTCCATTCCCCTGCCCTTAAAACTTGCGAACGCGATATTGAACTTCTCGGGCAGCTGGAGCGGCTCTATTGCGTAATCCCAATCTATTCCCACCGCGCTCGAGAGTTTTTCACCAAGGGCTCCACGGCCCCCTATCCCGCTTATTAAGCCTGCCGAATAACGCGTATATATGATGCTTCCGTAAGAAGCCGCCGCAACGTCAAATCCGCTTCCTACCTTCCCATTGGCCACGCTGTGCGCAATCTGCGCCAGCTTATGCGCTTCGTCTGCCTTATACTCTATGCCGAAGGATTTAAGGAGAGCGTTTACTACCGCTACGCTTACCGCTGCGCTGCTCCCAAGCCCACTTTTCAAGACCTTCCCTTCCCTTACCTTGTATGAGAATGCGCCTGCGCTCCTTGTCCGAAGCTCAAATCCCCGCACGCGGACTCCTTTGGATGAGATGTAGGAGCACGCGACATCGGCTGCAGCCTTGGCGAGTTCAAGCTCCCTGCTGCAATCCATTGATATCTCTCCGGTTGCAGGATCTACGCTTCCCTCTCCGCTGCAGTTTATATCCGGCGCTATAATCCTTACTTTGTCTTCCGGGAACCTCTCTACCTCTGCCTCCACGAATGCATCTACCGTGGTGACGTAAGATACGCACGGCCTCTCAATTACAGCATAACCCCCTATCCAAAGAATCTTTCCAGGCGCCCGCGCTCTGCTCGGCTCCACGCAGTCACCTGAGCATCCTAAGCTCTTTCTTTCCCAGCAGCGACCATTTGCTATTAAGAAGCAGCGGCCCTGTCCCCGCATGGGATACCCTAATTCCCTTAACGATGCCTTTCTTCATGAGCTGCGCAAGCATCCTTCTGATCTCATCCCTGTGTCTCTCGGTGGTTATTATATTCGCATTAGGGCCCGCATCAAAAGTGTATCCTGCAATAATCTCCCCTGCATCCTGATTAATCGACTCTACTGCGTCCATTACCGCATGCGATGCGGCATTCAGGTAGCGTATTGGCGGAGACGTGCTCATCATAAGCGCATGCATCTCATTGCTGTCAGCCATGGCGCATGCGGCCACTCCCGAGATGTCGCGCCTCGCGTAAGCGTTGACAAGATCATGCAGCCGCGCCTCTGCTGACTCGGGGCGAAGCCCGAAAAGGGGATTCGTCTCGACCGTCTGCCGCATCCCTGCCCTCGAAGAGACCTTCTTCGCGGAGCTCGAGACTATTGCCGTTACGCTTATGAAATCCTGCCAGTATTTCTCGTCGAAGAGCTGCTCCGCGTACGAGTCCCTGCCGTCAGGGCTGTTCCCTCTGTGCCATATCACTATGCCTCCGAAGATGCTCCTGCACGCGCTGCCGCTCCCCATCCTGGCTATCCTGGAAAGCTCCTTCCCTCCAAGCCCCAAGCCAAGGGCCGCGTTTGCGGCATATGCCAGTGCAGCTATTCCGGATGCGCTTGAGGCCATCCCGCTTGCCGTTGGAAAATAGTTCCTTGATACTACGATCGCGCGTTCCCTTGTACCGGCCATCCTCCTAAGGACGTTGAGGATGGAGAATCTCTCCATTATCTCCTTCTCGGAGAGATCCTGCCGCATGCCATTGAGATAAAATACATCTTCCTTGATCCTCCTGGAAAAGGCAACGCTGGTAACAGTCCTGAAGGCCTTATGCTCAAAAGTCATGCTGAGCGAGGAATTGTACGGGAGTATGCGCTTCTCATCCCTCTTCCCCCAGTACTTTATCAGCGCAATATTCGGGGAAGCCTCAGCGGTAAAGACCTTTTCCTCAGATTCACCCAAGCGCAACACCAAATTACGCATATACTCCTGCACTAAATCAATAAATACTTTTATCATTGATTTAGGTCTGGTTGGAAGATGCACAATATGGGGGCATACGAGGAGCTTGCCGCTCACAGGGCAATACATACCGGAGATGCAGGAGCCGTAAGGTGGTATCTGGAATCCGGCAAGATGGACCCCAACGCGCCACTGATACTAAGTAATGCAAACTACCCCCTAGATACTGCGGTATTTTATGGCAGGTACGAGATAGCCGAGATGCTGCTGCAGCGCGGCGCAGATCCAAACAAGATAGGGGAGGACTGGGGACCTATGCATATCGCCGCAGCCCATAACGACACAGCCATGCTCTCCCTTCTTGTATCCTACGGTGGAGACGCGGGCATAGCCGGAGGAAGAACCGGCAGGAACCCGCTCCACTGGCTTGCGGATATCGCAGAGGAGATAAGACCTGAGACGCTTGAGTTCCTAATATCCAAAGGCATTGATATAAACGCATCCGATTCTTCGGGAATGACAGCTGCACACATACTCGCCTCAAAACGGTGGGATGGCGAGGCGAATCCGGCCGCCTCAATGAAGCTGCTCATACAGCACGGTTCGGACCTATCAAAAACCGATAAGGAAGGGAATACTCCTCTCCACATGGCAATAGCCTCCATGGCTTCTATAGCGGTAGTATTGCAGCTATTCTCCGCCTATCCTGACGCAATGCACACGAAGAATTCGGCTGGAGAATCGCCTCTTGCCATAGCTATGAAGACAAGGTCAAGAGACGCAAACTACGCCTCCGCATTGATTGCAGACCTGATACTATGCAGGAAGCAGATACGCCAGCATCCGCTTGCACAGGCAAAGAGAGATGCAGATGCGGGCGCATCAAAACTACGCGCAGTATGATGCCGCCATGCAGGCATGCGCGAATGCGATTTGACAAAAGACGAAGTGCAACTCGGCATATTAAAAGGCGCAATGAAACCTAATTGTGGTTATTTGCATGGCATTATTCTCAAGGAGAAGCAGGCATGTGAAGAATGTTATTCTGGAGACGGAGAGAAGGGCAAGCGAGCTCAAGGCAAAAGGGATGCGCGTCGTAAAGCTTAACAGGGGAGACCCTCCGCACTACTTTCCCACTCCGAAATACATAATAGACGCATACGTTGATGCCCTCAGGTCAGGAAAGACGACCTACTCAAGGGCGTCAGGGGAGAAGGAACTCAAGGACGCGATACTCTCAAGATACAAGTACATGTACGATGTAGATGCAGCAGAGGAGAGCGTTATAGTTACCGCAGGAGTCTCAGAGGCGCTCCTCTTCCTTAACAACATGCTCATAGACCACGGAGACAGGGCGGTCTTCTTCAGGCCTTACTATGCACAGTACTCTCCAAGGATAAGAGTGGAAGGAGGATCCGTAATAGAAGGCGCATATGATTTCGATTCAGGATGGTCGCTTAACCTCGAGAGCCTCGAGAAGAAACTCAAGAGGGCAAGGAAGGGGATAAAATACATGCTCCTCACAAACCCAAACAATCCTACCGGCGCCGTAACTGAGAGGAAGGAGCTCGAGAGGCTGGTTCAGATTGCGAACGAGCATGACATAATACTGGTAAGCGACGAGATATACGACGAAATAATATACAATGGCACCGAGTTCACCAGCCTTGCCCAGGTGGCAAAGGGTGTGCCGCATATAATACTAAACGGGATATCAAAGAACTATCTCTCTACCGGCCTGCGGGTAGGATTCATGCTTGTGCCAGGCGAAGATAAGGTATCAGCCAGGCTGAAGCAGAAGCTTGAGGAGTATGCCCTTGTAAGGCTCTGCATAAACACCCCATCCCAGCACGCAGCGGCCGAGGCGATAGGAAACATACGCGAGCATACAAAGGCGATAAATGCACTTACCAGGGAGATTGAAAAAAGAGTGAACTTCGCTACGGATATGCTGATGAAGAACCCGAGCATAAGCGTGGTGAGGCCAAAGGGCTCTTTCTACATATTCCCTAAGATGGACTTTAAATCCTTGCGCTTCGGCAGCGACAAGGATTTCATCGATACAATGCTCGAGAAGCATGGCATACAGCTTACCCGCGGATCAGGATTCGGCGAGCCATCGCACTTCAGGATAGTCGCGCTGCCTCCCAAAGAGACCCTTGAATACGCGATAGGCAAGATAAACGAAGAGTGCGCATCAAGGCAGCGCGGTGGAAGGTTATACCCTCCGATACTAGCAAGGAAGTAAATGCACATCCTGCGAGAACCAAACCCGAGACTCTGAGTTCCTGTTCCACCTAAGCTATCATATCCCTTGCCCTTAGCATGTAATACGCGAAGAAGAAACCTGCGATATTGCCTAATATGGAAAGCGCGCCTATGAATAAGCTGGCAACGTATCCCACCACAAGTACGGATGTGAAGGAGAGGAGATAAGCCGAGGATGCCGAATTTCCCCCCTTCCTGAGCTTTAGAATCGAGATTACGAAACCTAATCCTATAAGGACTAGCCAGGCAAGGACCACAATATTCGGAAGCCCGATAAATGCGATGGCAAGGCCTATGCCCACATTGGAGAGCAGGGCGACCAGACCAAGCACAACCACGCTCATCGTGCTTATCTTGGAATAATTCTTGTCGCCAACGCCATAAGCCCTTGCGAATGCCTCGGACAGGGCCTCCTCGTTTCCTGAGGCTGCACCGGTCTTCTCTGCGTACGGTTCCTTATTAAGCATGCCCCTATATTCCCTATCTACCTCATCCATCGGCTCTTCGGGCGCCTTCCCGGAATTGCCATCCTTTCCAAACATCAAATCCGCTCCCTATATATAAGTGTAAAACAATTATTAATTGTTATCAACCGGCGCTTCAGAAAGCGCAGAGCGTATCTGTGCATCCAAAATGAACGGTGAGATCAATGTACCTGCTCCATTACGGCATACTTCTAGGACTTGTAGCCATGCTTGGCTGGGGAGTCGGAGATACGTTATCAGGCATAATCTCCAAGGAGCAGGGATCCCTCAAGATCGCCGCATGGAGCCAGTTCCCAGGGATAGTGCTGCTTCTCGCCCTAGCCTTCATATACAAAGTGCCCCAGATATCTGCATACTACCTCTTCCTCCAGCTTGCTGACGCGGCAATACTCACGCTCTCCGCTGTAGCGTTCTTCGAGGCGATGAAGATAGGGGAGATATCGATAGTCTCTCCAATCTCTGCTTCCTGGGCTGCATTCACTGTAATACTAAGCCTGCTCCTCCTCGGGGAGAGTGCAGGCCAGCTTCAGTACATTGGCATAGCCCTCGCGATTGCCGGAACGGCTCTCGCGTCATTCAAGCTGGAGGGTGCGCGTAGCATGAAGCGCAGGAAGAGGGCGCTCGGAGCCGACATCGCATTCATATCTGCACTTGGCTTCGGCCTTGGGTTCTTCATCCTCAATGTGCTGATAATCCAGTTGGGATGGCTCCTCCCTACGATACTAAATTCAATCCTTATAGCTATTTTCGTGATGATCTATGCAAGGAGCAAGGGCATAGACATCTCCCTAAAGAAGGATGAGAGGAAGCCCCTGCTCTGGCTCGGGATAATATACGTAATATCAATAATAGCATACAGCATAGGCATAACCCAGTCCTACGCTGTGATAGTCGCACCTATAGCCGCAGCTTCGCCGGTAATAACCGTCTCAATAGTGATCCTCTTTCTAAAGGAGAGGCCATCAAAGAACCAAGTTGTGGGAATAGCAGCTGCCTTATGCGGCATAATACTGCTCTCGATATAGCCTCCGCATGGGTTATAAGTGCGTATAAACTATTTACCTGCTTATAAGCCCACACTCAAAAGCTTTATAGTGCTAACTAACGAAATCCGATAGATATCAATGGACAGGACTACGTATATCCGGATATTTGTAATAAGCATGGCATTCCTTGCCATCCAGTCGTATGCCGCAAACGGCATAGGCACCTCATCAATCTCGCTTAACGCCTCTTCCGTCTCGCTATATCAGGGCTCAAATGCGCTTGTAGCATACACGGTAAAGCTTGCCAGCGGGTCTCCATGGGGAACCACGATATCGGCATCGAATGCATCTGCACTAGCATCTGAAGGTGTAAGCCTATCCTTCTCAAATAGCTACGCTGACCCTACATACTCGGGAACGCTTACCGTATCTGCATCTTCATCTGCAACTCCAGGAAAGTATACTGCATCGATAGTCGCTACGGGCGATGACCCATCTTCGGCACCTGCACTGCTCTCCATAGACGTTCTCTCCAAGCAATCTTCCAAAAACACAACCAAAAACACCACGACCACCACCAACACAACCACATCGAAAACGACTACAACCACAAATACCACATCGCACAACACTACTACAATCGCACAAAACCTGACAGTATTTCCAGTAGTGCAGAAGGGATCGATAATAATAAACGCATCGACAGGCGCGAACATAAGCCTGGGAAACGGCAACGGCGTGGAGATAAGACCGGGTACATATGCACTTGTGGATAACGTGCTGGAATCACAGTATAACTTCTCAGTCGTATTCTTCAATGTTCCAACATCATTATCAGTTCCGCAGAACATGTCCGGATATACGCCTACAGGGGCGTACGCCTTTGCGGTGAACGGGTTGATAACACCTACAATATCCTTTGTAAATGCAAGCAGGGCTCCGGATCCGATAATCACTGTTCTCCGCCTGCCGAATTCAAGCGCAACGACAACCTGGACATATCTGGGTGGAAATTACAACGGCACTGCTTATGTGGGCGGGAAGTATACGTTTGCCGACAAATGGGAGTACACGAACAGCACAACACTTGTAAACAACGAGTTCTACAAACCTGTAGTATGGGTATTCCTTACCAAGACTGCAGCACTCGCCGCTCCTACTACTACATCTCCACAGCCTTCAAATACCACATCAACGACACAGCCCACAAGCTCATCTTCCGGCAACCTCGGGCTGGTAATTGCAATAATAGTGGTAATAGTAATAGTTGCCGCGCTTCTCTACTTCTTCTATAAAAAGAAGGGGTAAGGGGGCAGGGACGCATTTGCATCGGCTCTGGCCGTGCATCTGCTACTGCATAAGCTGTACACGGATCTCCGAATGCAACAAAGCTTAATATAACTATCTATTATTATAATAATCTGAATTTCTAATTCATACTCTTAGTGATCTTATGAAAATAAGCGAACTTAAAGCAGGAATCTCAAATGTTGAAATAGAGGCAGAGGTAGTGGAAAAGGACGAGCCTAAGGAAGTCATAACAAAATACGGGAAGAGGGTAAACGTGGCCCATGCAGTCCTGAAAGACGACACTGGACGCATATCGATATCCCTCTGGGGCAACGACATAAACAGCGTAGACGTAGGAGACAAGGTAAGGCTCAGCAACTGCTATGTAAGCGAATTCAGGGGCACACCACAGCTCTCTACGGGAAAGTTCGGAAAGATAGAAGTCAAGGAGAAGGGCAAGGGCAGTGCAAAGGAGGAATTCTCCGAAGCTGATGACGACCTCGCCTCAATGGATCCTGAAGAGTAGAGAATCAAGAGCGTTTTTTATGCATGCGCATTATTCCACATGCGCATATAAGGCATATCCATTAGCGTAGCGGATCATAGGTCTATCTTTATCTCGTCGCCATTTACCGGTGCATAGGCGTCGAATCCCTCCTCCTTAAGTCCCTCCGCCAATGCCGCTGTATTCTCAGGGCTTCCGTGCACGCACATTATTGCCTCAGGATTGCTTCTTCTCGCGTATTCGTGAAGATCTTCCATGCCTGAATGCGCAGAGAAATCATACATCGCAAACGGGGTCTCCACCCTGTACTTCCTTGTTCCAAGCATTATGGGCTCTCCATTAATTAGCCTCCTTCCGTTCGTGCCCTCCACCTGATAACCCGTAAGGAATATCCTGGATTCCTTGTTAAGCTTGGTTATGTAGCTCAGCACTGGCCCTCCGCTCAGCATCCCTGAAGTGGTGAGAATAATATTGCCTCCCTCAAGCGCCCTCGACCTGTGATGCTCCCTCTCTATAACAGTTACAGTCTCAAGTGCCTCCTCAAGCATGCCGCTGTTGTGTATGAACTCCCCATTGCGTATAACTATCTCAGTAGCGGATCTCGCCATCCCGTCCAGGAAGGTCTTTCCAGAGAGGCCGTTCTTGTGTATCAGCGCAAGTATCTCCTGGCTCCTTCCTACGGCAAAGACCGGGACAAGCGCTGTACCTCCGTTCTCGATGGTCTCCTTTATTCCCTCTATAAAAGACTTTGCAAGCTCCTCCCTGTTTCCATGCTCCTTTGTCGCATATGTCGATTCCATTATCAGGACATCGCTCTTTACGACCTCTGCTCCGTTCTGCAGGAGTTGCGGCGAGAGCTTGAAATCGCCCGTATATACTATCCTCTTCCCGTCCTTCCGCCTCTCAACCGATGTTATCGCGCTGCCGCAGATGTGCCCTGCATCGTGCAGCGTTATCTCATAATCTCCAAAGTCTATGCTCTCCCCATATGCGTGGGGGGAGTATCTCTGGAGAAGATCCTTAAGCTGCCTGCTGTGGAAACGCATGCTGTAGTGTTCGCTCCTTGCTATCTTCATGGAGTCCTCTATGAGAAGCTCCGCAAGCCTCATCGTGGGCTCTGTGCAGTATGTGGGCGGCATGGAATCATGGTAGAGAAACGGAGAGAAGCCACTGTGGTCCAGATGCGCATGGCTGAGCATAAACGCATCTATCCTCCCGGAAGGGAGAGGATACTCTGGCTTGTCATCTATCTTAACTCCATAGTCAAATAGGAAGGTCTTCGAGTCCCTGACAAGTATCCCTGACCTGCCAACCTCGGAAGCTCCTCCAAGAAAGCGTATGTGCAATAAACCAACACTACCTAAGTATGAACGTAATCCTTTTATTATGTGAGCCGCGGTTATCAAACTTTAGGAGTTCCATCCTCCCGACCTCCCTGGTATTAGCGACATGCGTGCCTCCATCAAGCTGGACATCGAAGCCCTCTATATCTATGACCCTGAAAGAATCCATGCTCTTCATCAGCTCCCTCCCATTCTCTGTCCTAGATAAATTTGGTACGGAGAGGGCTTCTTCCTTGCTGAGGATTTTTGCCGATACCACATGCCCGGCATCTATTACTTCCTGCGCCTCATGGATAAGCTTCTCTGCCATCTCTTTATTCAACTCAGGCATGTCAAAATCCACCCTTGACCGGTCTGCGTATATCTGGTTCCCTGTAGCTTTTCCCCCATGCCTCAGCTCAACCACACCGTCAAGCACATGAATTGCTGTATGGTACCTCATATGTGCATATCTCCTCTCCCAGTCTATGCGCCCCTTCACGCGGTCTCCTATTGCAAGCCCATCAGCCGCTTTAAGCAGATGCCTTAAGTCTCCCTCTGATTTCTCTACTCCTGTCACCTCATACTCTCTCTCCCCGTACGAGATCCAACCTACATCGCATGGCTGCCCTCCTCCGCCAGGATAAAATGCGGAGCGCGAGAGTGTTACAAAACCGTTGCCTACCGATGTTATCTCTGCTTCAAAATCCTTCATATAAGGATCCTTCCACTCGAGCCTCTCCTGTATGTACACGCCTATCCCTCTCTCCCGTTTCCAAAGAAGCCGAGAACCTCTTTCCATGCTTCCGCAGCGGCTTCCTTGTTGTACATCTTCCTGGTATCATTGAAAAACGCATGATACGCGCCGGGAAATACTCTATACCTGAAGCTCTTGCCATTCTCTTTCATCAGCTTCTCGAGCTCAGGCACCTTGTCAGTT
>JAKBQS010000016.1 GCA_021835105.1 Microcaldota archaeon | reverse complement strand
AAGGGAATAGACGATGTTGCACAGCACTACCTATCAAAGCATGGAATAACCGCGGTGAGGAGGGTCAAGAAGAGCGACATGGAGAAGCTCTCAAAGGCAACGGGCGCACGCCTTGTAACAAGCCTCGACGACCTCACGCAGGCTGATTTAGGCTTTGCAGGCATGGTCGAGGAACGCAAGATATCCGGAGAGCAGATGGTCTTTGTGGAGAAGTGCAAAGACCCGAAGAGCGTAACCCTATTCATACGCGGCGGCACAAAGCAGACAGTTGATGAAGTAGAGAGGGCCCTTGTAGACGTAATTGGTGCACTGATGAGCGCAATAGAGGATGGCAAGTGCGTAACCGGAGGCGGAAGCACGGAAGTAGATGTCTCCATGAGGCTCAGGGATGCCGCTACGGATGTAGGTGGCAGGGAGCAGCTCGCCATCCAGGCTTTTGCAGATGCACTTGAGATAATACCAAAGTCCCTTGCGGAAAGCGCAGGTATGGATCCTATAGAGACTCTAGTGCAGCTCAGGAACAAGCACAAATCAAAGGACGGCAGGAACTTCGGGATAGACGTATTCAAGAACTCCATATCAGACACCGACAAGCTTGGCATAATAGAGCCGCTTAAGGTAAAGATACAGGCAATATCAAGCGCTACAGAGGCGTCAGTCTCCATCCTAAGGATAGACGACATGATAAGCTCGAAGGGCACCAGAGGCATGGGCGGCGGACAGGGAGGAATGCCTGGAGGCCCTGGTGGAATGGGCGGAATGGAGGAGTAATCCCACAGCGTACCAAAGAATAAGCGAGGGCGGGTGCGCCCTCATTTGATTTTTTTATCATTTCAGGATTTTCTGGCAAAGTAATAAATATGGGATAAAGCATAAACGTATTATACTGCTGTTTTAATGACCAAGCTTATAATATTCACAGGTACCCCCGGCTCCGGAAAGAGCACCGTCCTCGCAGAGCTCGCAAAGAACGGGACCAAGGTTGTAAACCTCGGCAGCGAGATGCTCAAAGTCGCACAGAGCAAAGGAGTTACGGACAGGGATAAGCTAAGGTATATGAGCGACGAGGATATAATAGCGACAAGGGTTGAGGCCCTAAAAGGCATAATAGAGGCCAAGGAAGACACGATTATAGATACCCACGCTACGGTAAAGCAGGGAAGCAGATACGTTCCTGGGCTATCAATAACGGAGCTTACCAACATCAGGATAAAGGCCGTGGTCTATATAGACGCGACATCCAGCGAGGTACTGAGGCGCAGGCAGAATGACACTACAAGGAAGCGCGAACAGGAGACCGTAGGGGACATAGACGAGCAGCGGAGCGTTAACATAGCAATAATATCTGCATTCGCGCTTCATTATAACATACCCATTTACATAATAGACAACAAGGAGAACAAGGTTGCAGATACTGTAAATGAGATACGCAAAATAGTAGCAGAACTATTCTCTGGCGAATAACATGGATCCCGCAATAATACTGGTGGCTCTTGCAATAGCCTATGTGGCACTCTCCACGTTCCTGCAGAGGAAACTCGCGAACTCGAAGAGGCTCATAGAGATAGATGCCATAATGAAGAAGAAGATGGCAGAGCTTAAGGAGCACGCAAAGAACGAGGAGCACGAGCTGATGATGGCGAAGAACAGGGAGCTAGCCGCGCTTATGAAGGAGACAACTACAGCAAGGCTAAAGCCTACACTGGTGATACTGCCGGTTTTCTTTATACTGATATATGTGGTACTGCCCGCGCTGATACCAGCCAACAGCTTCAGCATAACAATAATGTCATTTAAGTTTACCGCGGAGACCTTCTTCGTTGCCGTAGCCTTTGTCATAGGCTTTCCATCATCAATGGTGATACTTGCCATGGATAAGAAAAGAGCCGCAAAAATCAACAAAGATAATATAAACCTTAACAATCAAGTATGATGACATAACGGTGCTCATATGCCAAAACCTATGCACAGATCAAGAAGTTTTAGGCGCTTAGACCGCGTAACACCAAAAGGGAAGCACGTAATACATTATGCGCGGAGGCGCGGAAGCCTTCCTAAATGCTCAATATGCAGCAAAGAGCTGAACGGTTTAAAGACTGATCAGCTAAACAGGCCAAAGACCCAGAAAACAAACGCGAGGATATTCGGCGGAGTCCTCTGTTCGAGATGCACGTCAGAGGTGGTAAAGCTCGCAAGCCGGATAGAGAACGGGGAGATGAAGCTAAACGATATAAGCATAAGGCAGAGAAACTACATACTCCAGATGACTTCGCACTAGTTTTCGGCGGGTTCTCATGATGTCCATAGTCATATGCGGTATGGCTGCCACAGGTAAGACCACAGTCGCAAACATAATAAGCAGGAAACTATCCCTTCCCCTGATTGGCGGAGGCGATATATTGAAGGAGATGGCCCAGGAAAGGGGCTACAATCCAAGCGGGGAGAATTGGTGGGATACCGATGAGGGAGTTAAATTCCTCATGGAGAGGCAGAAGAATCCCGAGTTCGACAAGGAAGCAGACAGGAGGCTGGTCGAGAAGATAAAGAAGGGAGACATAGTAGTTACGAGCTGGACGGCTCCATGGATAACCAATGCAGGGTTCAAGGTCTGGCTCTCTGCATCAGAAGGGACGCGCGCGAAAAGGATGTCGCTCAGGGACAAGACGGACATACACGAGAGTTCCGCAATGATAAAGATAAGGGACAGGGAGAACTACAGCCTCTACAAGGAGATGTACAACATAAACCTTGGCAAGGACAAAACCCCATTTGATCTGATAATAAACACTGACAACAAGACCCCAGAAACCGTTGCAGATATAATAATAGAAAAAGTTATGAACTTTAAGAAAGATAACGTTGATTAATAGCGGTGTGAATATGGCATTGATAGAAGAAGGCAGGGTATGCGTCAAGAAATACGGGAGAGATGCTGGTGACAGGGCTGTCGTTACCAAGGTTATAGACGGTTCATTCGTGAACGTTGTGACAAGCTCAAGGCCTAAGGAAAGGAGGTGCAACATAAACCATCTCGAGTTCCTCTCGGAGAAGATAGATCCCAAGAACAAGGAGCAGCTGGTAAGGACCCTGGAGATAGAGGAATCAAAATTAGCCGGATCAGCCCAAAAGGCCCAGAAACCTAAAGAAAAGAAATAACCCTCAAGCTACATTAATGAAAGGCATCGTGGAGCAGGAGCCTCCTTATATCCGCCCAATTCTTGGCTACCGATATAAGGCTATTATTGTTCCTTTCAGCGAACGAAGAGTTCCATGGCTGCCTCAGAAGCACGACCCTCTTTCCCCGCGCTGCTATCTCTGCAGCAAGATCTGAGTAATCGTCCACGTATACGTCTGCTCCATTAAGGAGCTTGCCTGAATGGCCCTCGGCAATCATGAACCTGTCATAGGTGATGCCCTTCTCCTTAAGCCATCTCTCTATCACCGCACCCTCGCCCTTCGAGGCGGTGCAGATGTAAACGACATACTTTTTCCTTATATCGTCTATTACGGAAGGGACAGTCTTCTCAACGAGTTCAACGCGCCTCCAGTTCTCCCCGCTCCATGCGCCTTTGAATATGTATTCCGCTTCCTCTCTGCTCATGTCTTCGAAAAGGGTGTGGAGCTGGTAGTTGACCATATCCGATTTATGCACCCGCAGCCCTCGCTTTTCCATAACAACATCGGCAAAATAAGAGTTGGTGTCAGCTATAGTGCCGTCAAGGTCTATACTCACAACTTTCTTCTTCAACGCAACACCACTCTAAATCTATCTTCAAAGTCATGAATAAATACCTTGCCTGAGAGTCAGTAAGGAGATAAAATGGCCGATAGGATATTTGTCATATCCCATGCTACCGATATAGACGGTGTAGGAAGCGCGTCGCTGATGCGCATAAAATACCGGCTTCCGAAAGAGCGTATATTCTTTGCAGATTACTCTGCGGAGACAATAGAGAGCATATCAAAAAAGCTCCTCCCAGAAGCAGCAAAGGGCATTACACTAATGGTATCTGACTTGGGGATGAGCCCAGCAATAATGCCAGGCTTCCTTAGGCTCATAAGCGAGATAAGGGAGCATAACGGCAGGGTCATGTGGTTTGACCACCATCAGTGGACAGACGAGCAGATAAGCAGTGTTGCATCAAAATGCGACTTTGCAACAGTTGGGGAGAACAAGAGCCACTGTGCTACGGAGATCGTGGCCAAGGAGCTGGGAATAACGGGCAAATTCGTTGACAGGTTTGTGCGCATGGTCCATTACTCCGATTTCAACATAAAGCCGAAGGACCAGAAAACCTATGGGACAATAGGCATATACGCATTAGGAATAGCAAAGATAAACACGTACAACTCATACGGGAAGATAAATGCCGCGCTAAGGAAGCTCACCGAGGCAATAAAAAACGGGAAGATGTACGACGCAGACACGAAGCGCATGGCAAAGGAATTCGAGAAGATAAACAACGAACGCTCAGAGAGAATGATAAAAGGCGCTTACATATCCAGAAATATTGTTGTAGGCTTCGAGAGGGATATACAGAAGACAAAGGCATGCATGGATCTGATAGCACATGCAAAAAAGGAAGTTGGCATATACATAAACATCAGGAATGGGAGGGGGCACATAAGGAGCACCGGGCCGGACTGCACAAACCTTGCAAGGCATTTCGGCGGCAACGGGCACCCGCGCGCGTGCGGCTTCTCCATAGACATGCGCAAATATAAGCGCCTAAAGAAGAAGGGGGATAGGGAAAGGCTTGCAAAAGAGATAGATCTGATAGCCTCAAAAACCATCAAGTTCCAATAGCATCAAGGCTGCGTATACCCGCTCTCCCAGTTTGTCGTATATATCACATTTGATGCAGTTCCGTAGTTGTTATTGCCTGAATAGTCATTTGCGTTGCCGTTTAGAGGCCACCAACCAACTAAATTCCCCAAGCCTATCGGTGCTCCACCAATGCCCTCGCTGTAAAGTGCGTATACATCATTTGCGGATAGAGAATTATTATAGACCTGTACATTAGCTATGTATCCTTGGAAAGCGTAATTACAGCACCCTCCTCCGCCATTCGCCTCCCCAGTGCTTCCAATATATATAGAATTGCTATCAGAGCCTGGAGAACCAGATCCACTTGCCACTTCCTTCCCATTGACATAAAGGATATCTCCTCCCGATGTACCTGTTATAACCACAAAGTACCAAGTAGAAGGTGCGTATTCTGCTGAAGAAATCCAGTTAGCCGCATTAGTTGTGCCAGAAAATATACCATTGACGTTCCATGCAATCTGTTGCCCCCACTCATCAGTAAAAGGAAGTTCTTCTGCTGAAGGCGTATTTGATGGGTATATCCATTCAGCTATCGTAACGCCCGCAGGTACATTCGGCAAATCAGAATGTGCAATTACAGAACTAGTTCTTCCATTGAATTCAGCGACATACTGCGGCAATGCACCCTGGCACTCACCCTCGAGGTTTATAGAGCCTACAGTTCCTGGGCCATAAGGCCGAAAGATATGGCACGATCCAGGAGGAACGTGCGGCATGAAGAATGTTCCGCTGAAGACACCAAGCTCAAAAAGAGCACCCAGAACTACAGCGATAATCAGTATGGCCCATCCATAGGTCATCAGGTACTCCATTGCTGACTGCGCGCGGATTTCTTTAGGCATAGTACCTAAGGATAAACGCTGTGCAAATTAATATATTCTTATGCACGAAGTGTTTCCTGAAAATCAGGAGATGCTTCCGTATCCGGTAAGCCTCCACCGCTGTCCGAAGTTCCTCAAAACGGATATCTTGGCATCCTTGTCTATGCATACCGGATGCCTGAACTCAATCTCCATCTTCTCCTTCCTCGCTTTCTTGACATAGCCTATTACAGTCCCTGTCCCTATTCCGAGCAGCACTGCCTCGTTGGTCTTGAAGGCCTGCTTCGGTATGTCGCTCCTGTTAATCATGGTGTATTTTATTGTGGATTCGTTTATTAGTTCGGGGAGTTTTCCCACCCTGCCGACTATCTGCCCTACAAGGCCATCGGCTTTTGCGTAAGAAGGATCTATGTTGGTGCCCACCGCCACCAGGCCCCCTGCAACTGCCTCATCGAGCTGGCCGCTTCCTGCGGAGAGGCTCTCTATAGTGGTTATTATTGGCGAGTAAGACTCTTTCTTCTGCTTGTCCTTGGCCATGTTTATTCCAGGCCTTATCTCTATCTCGTCTCCCTTCCTGAACTTGCCCCTTATTATGGAGCCCCCTATAACTCCTCCAAGGAGTTTTGATATCCTGGTGCCAGGCTTATTTATATCAAACGAGCGTGCTATGTACATTACAGGATTTGCGCTGTTATCCCTCTCAGGTACCTTAATCCCCATTATCTGCTCCAGCACAGCATCTACATTAACATTCTTGTTTGCCATTACTGGCACGATAGGTGCGTCTTCCATGGTTGTGCCCTTCACAAAATTCTTTATCTGTGCGTAATGCTTCATTGCCCCCTCCTTTCCAACCACGTCTATCTTCGTCTGTACTATTATCACGTTCTTTATTCCGAGGGCGTTAATTATTATCCCATGCTCCTTAGTCTGCGGCATAGGGCAAGGTTCCGTAGCAGATATTACGAATAACGCCGCATCTATTATACTTGAGCCAGCTATTGCAGTAGCCATAAGCGTCTCGTGCCCTGGAGAATCTAGAAGTGAGATCCTGCGCAGAGGGGTAAGCTCGCCCCCTTCAGGGCATTTAGAATCCGTAGTGAAGGCATCCGGGCCTTCCTTGCCCGGGCATTTGCTTATCGTAGCGTCTGCATATCCAAGCTTTATTGTCATGCTCCTCTTTACGCTCTCGCTGTGCGTGTCAGTCCAGCTGTGCGTTATTGCAGATGTCAGTGTGGTCTTCCCGTGGTCGACATGGCCCAGTGTGCCTATATTCAGCTCACTCTGTTTTATCATATCCAATCATTGCTCTTTCTTCTCCTTCGGCTTGAAAAGCTCTTCCAGTGATCTGCTCCCGTGCTCAAGTATAACAGTATTTATCTGCACGGTGTCAGGGCTTATTGCATTTCCTCTTACCATGCGCCTGTGCCTGTAGCCATTCTTCGCGCCGCGTATCCCTACGCCGCTAGATATCAATGGCCATACCTTTCCGCTGCCATCTATCTCCTTTCTCGAAGGCGCACCGGTATTGTCACTAAGCCCGGTTATCTGGAGCTTTACGCCCTCTATTCCAACCGCGCTTCCCTCCAGCTGATCCCCTATCTTCAATCCGATAAGCCGGCTCTCGCCCTCCTTCGCTACTTCCGCCTGCGCCGTCTTTCCGCTCTTCCTGTCAGAGTAAACTATTTTCATAAAATAACCTGTAAAATCATCTATACATGCTCTCCGGCTCGTCCTTGAATCTCTTTATCCTCTCGGCGAGCTCCTTCGGCACGGCAGGCCTAACCTCCTTAAGCGCGTGGGCAAAGTCGTCCTTCCTCACGACTTCCCTGCCATTCCTTATGGCATTCATGCCTGCTTCCCTGCAGAGATTCTCTATCTCCGCACCTGTGTAATTCTCCGTCTCGTTTGCAAGCTCTTCAAGAGAGACATTCTCGAGCGGCATGCGCTTGGTATGCACCTCAAATATCGAGAGCCTGGCCTTCGCGTCAGGCATTGGTATGTCTATTATCTTGTCGAATCTTCCCGGCCTTATGAGCGCAGGGTCTATCTCGTCTGGCCTGTTGGTTGCGGCAAGCACAACCACATCCTTAAGCTCCTTCAATCCATCCATCTCCATAAGCAGCGTGTCTACAACCCTCTCCGTAACCCGCGTATCCTCGCTGCTTCCGCGCACCCTTGCTATGGAGTCTATCTCGTCTATGAATATTATGCAAGGTGCAGCAAGCCGCGCTTTCCTGAAGAGTTCCCTCACAGTCTTCTCGCTCTCCCCTACGAACTTGCTGAGCACCTCAGGTCCCTTTATCGATATGAAATTCGATTCCCTCTCTGTAGCTATTGCCTTTGCTATAAGCGTCTTTCCGGTTCCAGGAGGTCCCACGAGGAGAACTCCCTTTATCTGGCGTATGCCTATCTTCTCGAATGCCTGCGGATTCTTAAGCGGCATCTCCACCGCTTCCCTAAGGTCATTCTTAACCCTCTCCAATCCCCCTATATCAGCCCAGTGAATGTTTGGCCGCTCAACAAATACCTCCCTAAGCGCGCTTGGCTGCACGTTCCTCAGTGCCTCCATGAAGTTTGATCGCGATACTGTGAGATCAAGAAGGACCTCGTTTGAGATCGAAGGTTTGTCTATTATCTTGGGCAGCAGCTCGCGCAGCTTCGCCATGGCTGCTTCCCTTACCAGCGCATTAAGATCCGCTCCAGTATATCCGTGCGTTATATCGGCAAGCTCGTCAACGCTGACATCCTTTACCAGTGGCATATTTCTTGTATGTATCTGCAGAATCTGCTTTCTGGCATTCCTGTTCGGCACGCCTATCTCTATCTCCCTGTCGAATCTTCCCGGCCTTCGCAGCGCCTGGTCTATTGCATCCGGCCTGTTGGTAGCTGCAACCACTATGACCTGCCCCCTATGCGGCATCCCGTCCATGAGGGTAAGGAGCTGGGAGACCATCCTTCTCTCAACCTCGTTAGTGGCCTCCTCCCTCTTAGGAGCGATAGCGTCAATCTCATCCATGAATATTATTGTAGGCGCCTTCTCGTTCGCCTCCTTGAATATCTCCCTTAACTTTTCCTCGCTCTCCCCTACGAACTTGCTTACGAGTTCAGGCCCAGATATTGATATAAAGTTGGCATCGCTCTCATTTGCAACTGCTTTTGCGAGCAGCGTCTTTCCGGTTCCAGGAGGACCATAAAGCAGCACGCCCTTTGGTGGCTCTATCCCAAGGCGTTCAAAGAGCTCCGGATACCTTATTGGAAGTTCTATCATCTCCCTTACTTTCTGCTTTGCATCATCAAGTCCGCCAATGTCCTCATAGTGGACATCCCCAACCCTTACCAATGATTCAGATACAGGCTCCTCCTTCACAACGAAATTGGTATTCTGCGTTACCTTCACTATCCCATGCGGCACAACCTGCACCACGAGGAAGTTGAAGACAAGGCCGAACATTGGTATTGGTATAGAATCTCCCTTCGCAAGCGGCCTGTTCTCAACCCTCTTCTTAGCGTACTCGGCGAAATCTGGTGAGAGCGGCGGCTTCTGGTTTGGCGGAGGGGCTATGACTATCTTCTCAGCATCCTTTACAAGCGCTTTGGAGACGAAGACCTTGTCCCCTATTCCAGCACCGACATTCTGCCTCAGGTAACCATCTATCCTTATGAATCCCAATCCCTCATCGCTCGGGTGTGCCTGCCACACCACCGCCGCGGTTGATTTTATCTTGCCCTTTATCTCAAGTATGTCTCCAGGCATTACCTCAAGCGCCTTCCTAGATTTGGCATCGATCCTGGCCATGCTCCTTCCAGAATCCGTTACGAGAGCGTCTGCAACAGTAAGCTCTATGCCTGATGACATGAAAACACCTAAAAGGCGATATATTTGATTTATATAGGGAAGCAAAAATTATAAATAGTCTAATGTATAATGCATATCTGCTAGCGTCATGCTTTAATTTCTCTGTATTGCGCATCCGTGCGCATACGACAGATTTTATAAGCTTTATCTTGCAAATCCAATACAGCAAGGAAGACGAAAGCAAAAAAGTGATTCTCTTGGGAAAATTTCCAATAGCTGACCATGTACTCTCATCAATGAAGATATGCAGGAAGTGCAAGGCGAGGAACAAAGTCAGTGCGCTTAAATGCAGGAAGTGCGGATCTTCGTACATGAGGCCAAAGAGGAAGGAGAAGAGGGTAAAGAAGTAACCGTGATTTTTGAGCTGATTTGATGGCAGACCTTACACCAATAGAAAGCCTAGTGCTCCAGTCAATGAAGGAATTGGGAGCTACGAGCGACGAGAAGAAGAAGACAGCAGACGACATAGCGAAAAAGTGCAACAGGCCGAAGAGCATGATAAACAACGCTCTCGTTAGTCTCTCCCAGAAAGGAGTAGTGAAGCGCGTAGCCAGGGAGAAAGCATCAGGCTACTACGTATCAGCTACTGCATAATGCGCTAATTCTTCATAAAACACGGCGCATCAAATGGCTGCTGAATCTGCTTCAGACTCAATAGACTTCTACGCAAAGTGCGGAAGCTGGTCTGATGCCAGTTCAATAATCTGCAGCGCGTCTACACCACAGCTGGAAGTATCATCTTTCCTGGCAGAGATACGTGAGGAGGTATCGCGCAAGGCATTTGAGATACTTGGAATAGATATCGGCAAGCTGGACAAATATGCGGAAACAATCTCTTCCCAGTTTAATGGAGGTTCATACGAGGCCCTGCCAAAGATATACAAGTCCCTAGGGTCAAAGGAGTCAGAAGACGCAATAAATGCAGCATCAAAGGGAGCAGAGGAGCTAAAACCATTTGCAAAAGCATATCTACTTAGGGAAGCTGCCCTAAGGGCAGGAATAAGCTGGTACATAAACAGAAAGAGCGGTGCATTCGGGAATTATACGCCTAAAAATTCATGGAAGACAAAGAATCCTCTTTCAGCTGAAGGAATATCATTCATGGCAAAGTACGGGGACTGGATTGCAGTAAAGAAGCTCTCGATAACTCCTACTACCAAACCTGAAGAGATAGCTGCGCATCTCTCATCAATACGCATTGCAACCGATAGGAAGATAGCTCAGGTGCTTGGCGTTGACACGGATTCGCTGGATATTTATGCTTCAGCAGCAACCGATAAGATGAGAAAGAGCGTAGCAAACCTGGAGAAGATAGTCTCGATAATGTGTGCCGAAGAGACAAAAAAGCAGATAGATTCCTCTCTCTCAAGCGGCGCACCGCGAAGTGCGGCGGTAATATACCTATTCGGCAAGATGCTGCAGAACATAAAACTGGACCTGGAGGTATCCCCTGACACACTGATGGACATGTTTCCGGGGCTTAAGATTCCAAAACCGAAGGGAAGGATGCCCGGACAGAAGAAAAAGAAACAGTAGATTGTACAAAAAGAATATCAACCGCACGACTCCTAACATATCTGCCTTCTAAGTGTCTAGGCAAAAAAGCAAAACAGGTGCCATAATGTCGCAATCAATGAAAAGGAAGATAGAGGACAGCAATGTAACTGGATACCGCCCGCTGATAACTCCGGTTATACTTAAACAGGAGATTCCGCTGACAAGACGCGGCAGGGAGACGGTTACCCGCGGCAGGTACGAAATAACAGAGTCAATCAATGGCAGGGACAAGAGGATAGTCCTTGTGGTGGGGCAGTGTTCCATACACGATACTGAATCAGATGCAGAGTATTCCAAGCGTCTGCTCTCCCTAAGCAGGGCTGTCGAAGACGTTTTCGTAATAGCAAAGCGCGTTTATTTTGAAAAGCCGCGGACAACCGTAGGGTGGAAAGGCCTAATATACGATCCAAACCTTGACGGAAAGGAGAACATAAACAAAGGTCTCCGTATTGCCAGGGAGATACTCGCCCGGAATGCCGAGATGGGGCTCTTCTCCGGAACAGAATTCCTTGACCCATTTGTCCCGCAATATCTTGGCGATATGATCTCGTGGGCCGCAATAGGGGCGCGAACCGTACAATCATCTGTGCATCGCCAGATGGCATCCGGACTATCAATGCCTGTTGGCTTCAAAAACAGTACGCAAGGGGATGTCAAGGTAGCAGTGCAAGCGGTAATTGCCGCCTCAAAATCCCAGTGGTTCTTAGGAATGGACCAGAACGGGACCGTATCTGCAGTAACCACCAGGGGAAATCCGGATACGCACATAATACTCCGAGGCGGCGAACACGGCCCGAATTACAGTGCCGCGAATGTGGGAAAAGCCCAGGCAATGCTCAAGGAGAATGGGCTGGCCAGCACGCTGATGATCGACTGTTCCCATGGGAATTCAAACAAGGATTACAGGATGCAGTCCAGAGTCTTTAGGAATGTAATAGGGCAAATCCTAAGGGGCAACACGGGCATAAAAGGACTGATGCTTGAGTCAAATATCAACGAAGGCTCTCAGCCCATCCCAAGCCAAACCAAGAATCTAAAGTACGGTGTCTCAGTAACCGACTCGTGCATAGGATGGGAAGAGACTGAGAGATTGATCCTAGACGCGCATAGGCTGCTCAGAAAGTAACACGGGCTATACCTCCCTCCATTGGGTAAGCGCCCTTGCAGCAAGCGTGTAAAAGACGACTTCAATTACAAGCAGCAGAGGCATGTAATAATCCATAGGCGCGAGTCCGTAAACTCCCTGCAATGTCGCAGCCGCAGGGGTTACGGGGGAGAGTGCTAGGATATATAGAAGCGGCTTAGGAAGGACAGTATAGGGATAAAAAGTAGGGGGCAAGAGTGTCATGAGTGCGGATACTATCCCGGATATGGCCCACATCCCTATTGTGCGCTTTATCCTGCTCCCCGCATAAAACGCTATCGGGGTAGTGGCAAGCGAAAGCAGGAAAACCACCGCGAGCGTCACAAGTATTCTCCCAAATGTAAAGAGCCCGAAGATTACGGTGAGCGCGGCAAAGAACGCCATTCCAGGAAGCACGAATACCATGTTGCCCATCGCAAAGCCAAGCATATAATCCACAATCCCTGTTCTTGTAGCTATTATCAGGTCCTGGAGCCTGAATTCCAACCTGAACATTGCGCTCTGCCCCGTTACAGTAAGCGACGATGCTGCTATCATCGCAACAAATCCTCCAACTATCGCGAAAGGAAGCAGCTTGCCGCCGGAGAGCAGGTAAATTATAAAGACAAGGCATGCCGGTGTTACGACATTGGCAATAAGGTTCGGGGGGCTCTTGGTTATCCAAGATAAGCCGTTGAATTTCGTAAAAGACCATATGAAACTAGTCCGCAAGTGAACCGCCTCCGCTTGTTATAAATATGTCCTCAAGGGTGACCTGCTTTATCGTGTAACCCTTCTCTACAAGCTTCTCAGCCTTTGCTTTAGTCACATAGGATATGTGCAATCCGCCTATCAGGTAATCGCCTTCAGGCCCTTCCGCGCGCACGCGTCCATGGAACTTCCTGAGAAGTTCCTCAACGCCACCCTGCACCACAACCTTTCCATGGTCTATCAGGACAACCTCTTCAGAAAGCTCCTTTGCTTCTTCCATGTAGTGGGTGGTGACTATTATCTCGCATCTGAGCTTCTTGAGTGATGACCATACCTCAAGCCTGGATATTGGATCAAGGCCAGTGGTAGGCTCGTCAAGGAATATCACCTTGGCGCCTGACGCTATAGCCATCGCGACAAACACCTTTCTCCTCATCCCGCCTGAAAGGTCTGCAGTGCACTTGTCCCTGACCGCCCAAAGGTCAAGCTCCCTGAGCGCCTTTTCCGATACATTGTCTATCTCAGAGCCTGGCAGTCCGCGTGCACTTAGATACATAGAGACATGGTCATAAGGCGTGGCTATTCCCATCACCTTTACCTCCTGGGGTATGCTCGATATGACATCTCTTACCGCAGCAACATCCTTTACAGCATCAAGCCCGTTTATTACCACGGATCCTGATGTCGGCGTGAGCTGCGTTGACATAATCCTTATCAGGGTGGTTTTGCCTGCGCCATTCTTGCCTAGTATGCACGTTATCCTCTTGCTCAGCCTGAGCGAAAGGTTGTTAACGGCTACTGTGCCATCCGCATACCTCTTCACGAGGTGGTTTATATCTATCATATACCCCTATCCATCCGTGCACAAACTATTTAACATATCATATGCACTAAAGCACATACAAACGCCATGGGCATAATTATATAATCAATGTGCTGGATATTATTCTGCATTTAAGGGGAGTTAGGCTAGCTTGGTAGGCTTTGAGCTTTGGGAGTTCAAGACCCGTGTTCAAATCACGGACTCCCCAATCAGGTCACAGGGTTATGCATCATTATTGCAAATCGAAGCGTAGAAAAGGCAAACCTCTTTCTGCATAGCAAACTGCCATATAAAGCATGAAGAAACTCATACGATACGTTATTATATCAGCCTCTAATTCAAGATCTATACAACGCTGATTACGTGTCGATTGCCGTAAAGAAGTGTGACGTGCTGGTGATAGGTGGAGGCATAGCCGGAACTGGCATAGCCAGGGACCTTGCCATGCGCGGCGCTGATACCATGCTCGTCGAGAAAGAAGACTTTGGATCAGGAACCACTTCAAAATCATCACGCCTGATACACGGCGGACTAAGGTACCTAGAGACCATGGAGTTCGGCCTTGTTCGCGAGGGTCTTCGAGAGAGGGAGACGCTGCTTCGCATAGCTCCACATCTGGTAAAGCCACTTATGTTTGCAATGCCTGTCTATGGAGATTCCAGAAGAGGCAAGGCAATACTTGGCGCAGCACTTACTGCGTATGACATACTTTCTTACGGAAAGAGCCTGCCTAACCATTCGTATGTATCAAGGAGCGAAGCGCTTAATATGCTCCCTTACATAAATGAAAAAGGCCTTAAGGGCGCTTTCACATACTTCGATGCGCAAGCCGATATGGTGGAGCGCCTATGCCTTGAAAACGCCCTTGATGCTGAGGCGCATGGCGCTCTCGTATTTAACCACGCTGCGATAAACGTGTTTAAAGTAAGCGATCGCAGAATAATTGCGGCATCAGTATATGCAAATGGGAATGAGATCTTTTCAATAGAGCCACGCGTTACAATAAACGCTACAGGCCCGTGGCTTGATATTTTCCTGGCAAGTAATGCCGGAATAGAGGGCAGGAACCTTACAACAACGAAAGGTGTGCACATAATATCAGAAGGCAGTACCAACTGCGCACTTGTTATAAATTCACAGGAAGATGGAAGGGTAATGTTTGTAATACCATGGATGGGAAGGCTGCTAATAGGCACAACAGATACAAAATACGAAGGCGAACCTGAGGGTGCAACTGCAAGAGTCAGCGATGTAAGATACATACTTGGCAAACTGGAAAAATATGCACCAGGCATACGGATAGACGACTCTATGGTATATTCTGGACTGAGGCCGCTCGCAAGGAAAGAGATTACAAATCCCTCAAAGATATCAAGAGATTACAGGATAATCGACCATTCGGCGCAAGGAATAAGCAACATGATATCAATAGCAGGATCAAAGATCACAGAATACAGGAGCATGTCTGAAAAGGTAGGGGATAAGGTATCAAGGATGCTTGGCATCAAGTCAAAATCACATACCGCTGAGACTCCGCTTCCGGGATATGGATTGGCCAAGGCAAAGCCGGGCTGGATGAGCTACGGAACCTACGACAATCTTATATCCCTGTATGGATCGCGTGCAGGAGGCGTAATCGAGATTGCAAATGCAAATCAGGAATTACGGGAAAAGATATGCAAGCACAACGATGATATAATCGCGCAGGTGCGTTTCTCGGTTAAAACCGAGCACGCGCTGACCCTGCAGGACTTCATGCTCCGCAGATCCGGGATGGGCTACAGCGCCTGCAAGGGGATAGACGGACTGGATAAAGTGGCGAGAGAGATGGCATCAATCCTCGGATGGAGCCAATCAAGGATGGAGAAAGAGAAGCGTGCATATATAGAATATATAGGTACGAGCATGCTAATAAGGAACTAAGTGTATCAATGCACATTCAGAATAATAAGATGGCA
>JAKBQS010000015.1:2715-16447 GCA_021835105.1 Microcaldota archaeon | reverse complement strand
GTCAAAGACGTGCAGTGCATGTGGAAACGTTCAGGAAATGTCTTTGAAAGAAAGGACATACAACTGCGGAAAGTGCGGTATGTCAAAGGACAGGGACTTGAACGCATCAATAAACATACTCAAAAGAGCTACCGAAGGACATTCGGGAAGTCACGCCTCTGGAGAGAATATAAGACCTCATCGTGAGGCAGTTCTCGCTGAACGAGGAACTATATTTGGTGTTTCAAGATGACCAATCAAAAAGCACCATCGGAAGCCCACACGATTTATCGGTGGGAGGATGTCACTCTTCTTTGCATCGGGCATTTTTACGAGCGAAAACGCCCTAAATTTATGTTAGAGGGGGTCATTTTACTCCACATGAATGACCAGAAAACTCCACACAGCCGGAGTTTTTGATTTACTCTACATGAATTTGAAAATCTGATATGAAATATGGGTTTTTACTACTAATGGTGACTTTTACGAGGGAAATATGGGTAAAGCATGCCAAACGAGGGTCGATTTAGTCTACCTGAAATGCCAAAAACTCTACCTGAACTGCCTTTTGGGCTAAAACTAGTGTTCCATCCTTATGGGATTTACTGAACTGCAAGTTGGACGGGCAGCTCTCTTGGTACCTTCTTTGATTTTATGAAGTTAAGTATCTCTATCCCTATTATCTTGCCCTTCTTATCCTTCTTGAGTATCATCTCGTCTGCGGTTTCCTCGTTCATTGCCTCCTTTTTCGGATTCTCGAACCAAATGTCTAGAGTATTGCCCTCTTTGTTGAATACCAGCTTTGTCTTTGTCATACAATATCGCCTATCTTTATCCTGTCAGTGATATATGTAGTTATTATGTATCCTGAACCATTTAAATGTTTGCACACTACTGCTATAAAATATCTCTTCGTGCGCTTGTAGTAGATGAATACCTCCTTGTCTTTGTTGCTTCTTCTAACTTCTTCGGCGTTCATTAACGCATCCTCCACTAATGCCTCTTTGCCTGCCATCATCGGATGCTTGGCAGTGATTATGAAGTTCCAGTAGGATTTGGTTACCCTTATCCGTTTTCCTAATGATGACGTTACTTCGAAGTGTATTTCAGCCATTCCAAACATCGTTTATTAGGTCTTTTACGGACTTGTATTTGTGCACTTTGCCTTTTTCCAGCTCGATGAGACCAAGTTCTAGATTCGTGATGAATTTCTTTGCCATAAAGGTATTTACACGCAACTATTTAAAGTCTGCAATTACACTGCGCTTTAGCCTATAGGCTCGCTCTAAAGAGAATGTGTTGTCTATCTCTTTGTATAGTTCCTCTTTTTTGGTGCTCACATAAACCATTGTGGTGCTAGGATCGGCATGCCTTGCGAACCGACTGGTGAGCACTAGATTCCCATTAGTCTGCTTAGAGAAGCTGGTAATGGCGTAGTGCCTAAGACTATACGTTGTTAATCTGTGAAGGCTCCTTACAGGCCTTCCAGCTACTGACTCATCAGAGATATCGTAGGTTTGGTCTAAACCTGCCTTGATTACATAACATCTGAACCTATCCCTGACCATAGTTTTGCTCTACGAAATGCTCTGCCCGAAAGCTCCTTTCGGGACTTCTAAAGAAGATACAACCAATCGCCTTCTCGATTTCTTTTTCATGCTTTGATATGAACGCCAAGGTATCCCTGAACAGCTGGTTTGGGGCAAGTAATGTATCAATTACTTCCGCTTTTTCAGTTTTCAAGGTGATTTCCCTTGTCTCGAAATTGATGTCTTTTACGTTTACTTTGACCGCTTCTCCTATTCTGAGCCCAAGCTGCGCTTGGTATTGGAAGATAAGTCGAAACTTGTCATCATCTATAACCCTGAAGAACTGGGTTATCTGTGCGCCTGTGAACGCCTTTAATAATGAGCCATACTTTGGGGTTCTTCTTTTTCCTGCAAACCTTTTGGTTTGCGTTTTGTGAAGAACCGACTGCATCTGTTGGAGTTGATGCCATGACACTTGCATGGACACCTGCCTAATTTTCTCCAAAAATCTCTCGAAATCTTCTCTCTTAAAAGATTTCCGCTCTTGATTTCCGAACCCTTGCTTGTCGCCGTAAATTGAATTTGCAGGGGGAGAGATTTGAACTCTCGAACCCGCTAAGGGTTTGAGAGTGTTTCCTAGCCGTTTCACGCCTATATTCCTAGCCATATTTCACACCAAAAATAACAATAAATTCTAAGCCCAAGCAGGTTCATCTGAACCATGAATTATAGCCGAGCAAGGTATATAAGCAGTCAGCGTTCAGATTTCCGGCAAATCTGAATCATGCCCAAACCTTAGATAAGATAGGACAGTTGCGATGATTTGTATTTGCAGTAGCCCATTCAAGCAGGGGAATTATAGCTTTCCTCAGTTCCTTCCCGTTGCCGCTTAGGGAATATTCTACAACTATCTGTCTACCTTCCTTTGCATTTTTGTCTAGCAATCCAGAATCCTGCATTTCCTTTAATACGTCCGCAAGCGCCTTAGGGCTTATCGGGTGCAGCTCATGCAGAAGCTCATTATAACGCATTCTGCCATGCCGTCCTATCTGGTTCAGCACCAAGAGGAGCCATCTTTTCGTAACAGTAGACATGATGTCCTGTAGCGGACATGTCACTACGCCGTTTTGCGCATTCATTCCACCACTATATAACTATAAAGTTTATAGTTTAAATACCTTTTCCGCTTATATAGCAATGTGGTTATATGGCTAAGAAAAACGGCAAAGATAAATGCGCTTGCGGATGCTGCGGAGGCGGCAGATGCGACGCCTGCCCTGATTGCAAACACTGCAAAACAGGCAAAGGCGCGGTTTGTAAAGACTGCAACTGCTGTGGAAGGAATAAATGAGTTAGATAAACGGCTTCACGGCCAAAAATCATGGCAAATGATAAATGATACTATGAACAAAACTTATGGAAAAGTCCGCTATGTAACTCTAATCTTATTGATTGCATTAATTACAGCGCTTGGCTATCTCGGCTTTAGGTTCTATCACGTATTGCCCGGTGCTTCCTTTTCTGAATACAGCCTATATTTTCTCGCTTTAGTTGCAGGTATAGCTGCGTTTTTCTCTCCATGCTCATTCTCTCTACTGCCTGCGTATATTTCAGCTTCGTATGGCAATATAAGAAAGGGAGAAAGGAAAATATGGTACATACTTGCCGCCGCCATTGGCGTATTCTCATTCAGCATAATACTTGGGATAATAGTGGCGACAATAGGAAAGGCCGCATCTATAGCAACATTTGGATTAGCTGCCGCGTCTCCAGATATCTATCTGATAATATTCAGGATTTTTGTAGGTGCCATACTTATTCTTTTTGGGGTTATGCAATTTTCGAATGCAACCATGCATAACAGATTTACTGATGGCATTGCCCAAAGATTTAACTTAAAACGTAATGGAACATTGAGATTTTATATGTATGGTTTTGGTTATACCCTGGCCGGAATAGGCTGCAGCGGAGGCATCCTCGCCAGCCTGATCTTCTTTGCATTGGCTACTGGAGGTCTTGCCAGTGTATTAATAGCGTTTGCAATATACGCGGCAACAATGGCATCTCTTATGGCGATAGTATCCGTGCTCTCATTAAATTCAAGTGGCGTCCTTATACACAAAATGAAGGTAAGCTCCCCAAAAATAAAGAAGATAAGCGGAGTAGTGCTTATTGTAGTCGGCCTGATTATAATTTACTTCGCAGTTAATCTGCAGCTTTATATCAAACTATTTTATCCATAAAGAGGTTTTGCAATGACAACTCGCGCGTCTTTCTATAAAAAAATAATAAGCATCTATAAGCCAAGATATATCTTATTGAACGCCATAATTGCAGTTTTATATTATGCAGTATTCCAGTTCCTTTTGCACTATGGCATTGCCTTTGCTTTTACTAACGTTCCTTTATATCTGATGTACGCTCTGGTAATAACTTCTTCCGTATTGTTTACAGTAGCAATTTACTCCTTGGTACATAACCGCAAATCCAAGAGGCTTGGTGCATTGAATGGAGGAGTAGGTACTGCAATGCCGGCCGTGGGTAGTTTCATTGCCGGATGCGGCTGCCACGGATTGGCACTTCTGGCACTTTTCAGCGCAGTAATCAGCACGAGCGAGGCCATCTCAGTGGTAGACTTCTTACAGGCTTATCAAGTGCCTTTGTTTGCAATGCTCATAGTTTTAAATTTGGTTCTGATAGTGAAAAATGTAAGTTCTATAAGGGTTAAGCCATAATGCATTGATGGTGTAGGCATGAGAGATAAATGGCATGTTCTTGCGAAATGTGCAAAATGTGTTGGAGGAGCAGGAATAGCGATTTGCACTGTTTTCATGACGCTTGGAGCTATTGGGATTATCGCTATTGGTGTGTCCCAGAATAGCTCCATGGCTGGCATGACTTCCGCGGCAAGCTCCAGCCCTTCAGTTCTATCTCCATTCGTGTCATTCTTATCTGGTTTTTGGGGCGAAGCCCTGCTCATTAGCTCTTTCATGGTTATGCTCCTGGGGCTTTGGCTTGCGAAAAGTAAGATCGCAGTCTGGCCTGCGTTGGTTGGCGCAGTGATTCTCTTCTTTGGGATGTACGTTCAATTTTCGATAGTGTCGGAAGTAGTTGGCGGTTCTTTCCTCATATTCGCTTATGCAGTTTCATATGGCAAAGGTCTCAAGCTCCCCAAAGCCTAGCCTTCAATGCCTCTTTTACCTAAGGAAACCTGTAATCCTTTAAACTACGCCAGCACGAAAACCTGCGGTTTACGTGGGCTAACGTGCCAACGCACTGTAATCTGCCACCAGAACCGAAACTAGAGCCGATTTTGAAGAGGGACAAAATCGGCCATCTTTTGTAGACAAAAGACGTAGTTTCTAATGCCGCCATGTCCTACAAAGTAGCCGCAGTAGCCGTAGCCCGCCGTGCGACATCCAAAGATGTCTTAAAGGCGGGCGTAGGCTGCGAGGCGGGAGTTTCTCTACATGAAACTCTACATTGACGACTATAATATTGATGTGCAGTCATGTAGAGAGAAAAATAGGGTATTTTGAGGCTCTATGAGGGAGAGTTTCTCTACATGAAATGTCAAAGTCATGTAGAGAACTTTAGGCCATGTAGAGAAAGCTAGTTTACGTGCCTGAAATGCGGGCTTTCAGGCTTAGGGCTTGATCTAGGCCAAAGGCGTTGTCTATCTCCTTGTATAGCTCCTCTTTCTTGGTGCTTATGTAGGTCATGGTCGTGCTTGGATCGCTATGCCTTGCAAAGCGGCTGGTAAGCACTAGATTTCCGTTCGTCTGCTTGGCAAAGCGGGTAATAGCGTAATGCCGTAGGCTGTGAGTAGTGAGCCTATGAAGATGCCTTACGCTCCTTTCTTGGGTTTCGTCCGAAGTGTCATAAACCTCGTCCAACCCAGCTAGGACTATGTAGTGCCTGAACCTATTGCGAACGTAGTTCTGCTCTAGGAATGGTTCAGGCCGCTTGGTTCTAAGCTTGTCAGCATAGAACAGATAGCCCTGCGCCTTCTCAATCTCAGCTCTGTATTTCGAGATGAAAGCTATGGTATCCTTGAACAACTGCATCGGAATCAATAACGAGTCCATTACCTGAGCCTTTTCGGTCTTCAAGGTAAGTTCCCTCGTTTCTAGGTCTATTGAGTTTATGTTTACTCTGACCGCCTCACCTATTCTAAGCCCAAGCTGTGCTTGATAACTGAATAGCAGGCGGAATTTGTCAGAGTCTATTACGTGGAGGAACCTTTCGAGTTGTATATCGGAAAACGCCTTTGAGAGCGAGCCATATTTCGGCGTCTTCCTCTTTCCGGCAAACCTCTTGGTTTGCGTCTTGTGCAATACTGATTGCAACTGCTGTAACTGGTGCCATGAAACGTTCATGGACACCTGCTTGAGGTTATCGGAAAACCTATTGAAATCCTCCTTCCTTGGAGATTTCCGTTTCGGATTTCCGAACCCTGCTTTGACTTCGTGATTTTGAAATGCAGGGAGAGAGATTTGAACTCTCGAATCCACAAAGGAAGCAGGCCCTAAACCTGTCGCGTTTGACCAGGCTCCGCCATCCCTGCACAAGAGTGAATATTAGGTTTATGCCTATATTAATATTCATTGCTAATTCTTTTTGGCACGGTAGAATGATACTAGGTCTTATAGGTTCGCCAAACAAAGGGAAGAGCACCCTATTCTCGGCAATGACACTTGCCGAAGCAGATATAGCTGATTATCCATTCACAACCATAAATCCGAATCTTGGGGTCGCGTATGCTACAAGGAGATGCGTTGAAGTGGAGCTCGGCACAAAATGCAATCCAAGAAATTCATACTGCATAAACGGCATTCGCCGCATACCTGTAAATATTATAGACGTCGCAGGGCTTGTGCCAGAGGCGCATGCCGGGAAAGGGATGGGAAACCAGTTCCTCAACGACATAATGTCCTCCGATGTATTCATACATGTCATAGACTCAAGTGGGCGTACGGACATATCGGGCAATGCTGCTGAAGGATCAGATCCAAGGGTAGAGATAAAAATGGTGAAGGACGAGATAGCGGAGTGGCTTGGCGGCATACTGCTCAAGAAGATGCCAAGCCTCTCGAAGCGTGCAGACGGCACCAAAGCCCTGTGCGAGCTTCTCTCAGGATTTAGGTTTACAGAGGAGCAGGTGGAGAAAGCTGCAGCAAGCGCTTTCCTTGGCACTTCAAATATATTGTGGGGCAGGGAGGAAGCGGTGAGGTTTTCGATGGAACTTATAAACACGAGCAAGCCTTTCATAATAGCTGCCAACAAGGACGATTCCATCTCTGCAAATGAGAAGGAGAAGATAAAGATGAACTTAAGCGGCTACGCAGTGGTCTTCTGTTCAGGAGCGATAGAGCTGGCATTAAGAAAAGCTTCAAAGAACGGGATACTGTCATATGATCCTGCAGGTGGAGAGATAAAAGTCTCAGGCGCACCTACGCAGCAGCAGAAGGAAGCACTGTCTTACATATCCAAATATCTCTCCTCACATTCAACTACCGGGGTTCAGGAACTAATAAATGAAGCTGTCTTCGGCGCGGCGAAATGCATCGTAGTCTATCCTGTTGAGAATGAGAGCAAGTACTCTGATCATTTCGATAATGTGTTACCAGATGCCATACTCATGGAAGAAGGCTCAACCGCGATGGACCTTGCCTCTAAGATACATACTGATATAGCGAAGAATATGCTCTATGCCATAGACGCAAAAAGAAAGATAAGGATAACAAAAGACTACCGGCTAAAAGACGGAGACGTAATAAAAATCGTAAGCGCAGCAAGATAGCTAAGAGATCCTCCTCGAATACGAAAGAACTGCGAATACCACCGATACCAATAAAAGTATAAGGACAGGAAGTATGACAAGCCCGTAGATAAGGAATGGGATCCCTATGGACTTTGACGGCACCGTATACTCAAGGACCTCATAAATTACAATTATTGCTACTACGTAAATCACAGCAGCATAGGTGCTGTTAAGAATTCCCGACTTTATCGCCTTCTTCATGCTGGTAGACATAACTCCTACCTTAGATCCAATCACTGCTCCTATTATCAAAGGAAGTATTATCGGGCCTGGGACAAACAGTATGAATTCCGAGATAGAGCCTGCAAGCCCGTATATTGGCCCGGTTCCAGCCAAAGCGGTAGTATCATAGACTATTATCCGCAGTATTATCCCGACAGAAAGTATCGCAATCCAGAAGAGTATGGGTTCCTCTATCTCTGCATGTGCCGCTATTTCCTCCTTTACCTCTAAGCCGAAGCCCTCCTCAACTCCTGCAACGCTCTTTCTATCCTGTTTGGCCATAACATTCTTCATATCAGGTTTAGAATACAAAATTTAAATAGGTTGACATGGAGATACTGCATGTGATAAAATGGTCAGCAAAGCCGATGCTATGACTGCTATTGCTTCATACAGGGAAGAGATGGTGGGTCTCCTATCAGAGATGATACGGATACCAGCAATATCCCCCAATAGCGGCGGGAAAGGCGAGGAAGCAAGGGCATTATTCCTGGAGAGGAAGCTGAAGTCATGGGGTTTCAGCACGCAGCGCTACGAATACATTGATGACAGCGGCTTCAAGAGACCTAGCATAGTATCAAAGCTTGGAAGCGCAGAACGAACGATATGGTTTGTAGGCCACATTGACACAGTCGCAGTAGGTGACATCTCTCTTTGGAAAACCGATCCTTTCAACCCGGTAGAGAAAGATGGCAGACTTTACGGCCGCGGGGTCTCGGACGACGGCCAGTCCGTAGTGGGCATAATGTTTGCAGCTAGGGTAATAAAGGAGCTTGCAATGCACACCGCGTACAACTTTGGGATAGTACTGGCTGCAGACGAAGAGGTCGGAAGCAGATACGGGATGCAAAAGCTGATGGATGAGAACATATTCAGGCAAGGGGACATGTTCGTAGTTCCCGATTCGGGGAATTCAAAGGGGAGCATAATAGAGGTAGGGGAGAAGGGGCTCCTATGGGTGAAGGTTGTAATAGAAGGCGTTCAGGCGCATGCAAGCATACCTGAGATTGGGAAGAACGCATTCAGGTACATGTGCACTTTCCTTCAGGAAGCAGACGCGCTCTTGCATGAGAAGTACCAGAAAAAGAATCAGCTCTTCCAGCCAAGCTACTCTACTTTCGAGATGACAAAGCACGAGAAGAATGTGGAGAGTGTAAATATAATACCTGGAAAGGAAGTATTCTACATAGACTGCAGAGTCCTTCCAGAGTACAAGCTGGATGACATACTTGCAGACCTTCGCTCAATAGCCTCATCAAGCAAGTTCTCAGAGGTAAAGATAAAGATAGAGCCGTTTGTCAGGGAGGATCCGGCTCCGCCTACCAATCCGGAGTGCGAGATAGTGGCGAAGCTTGCATCAGCAATAAAAGAGACAAGGGGCATCGTTCCCAAAGCGGTTGGCATAGGCGGCGGCACATGTGCGGCGTTTGCAAGAAAACGGGGGTTCGACGCCGCCGTATGGTGCACCGAGTATGACGTTGCACACATGCCTAACGAGTATGTAATAATAGACGATATGGTTGCTGACGCAAAGGTCTTTGTCTCGCTTATGGCGCAATAGCTAGTATACAAGTGGTGGTGGGCTGAACAATACTGAATATTTCGAGATGCTCTCAGAGAGGTTCAACCGTGAATATGAACTTGCTTCAAAGGCACGCTCAACAGGCAAGGATCCCTCACCTTACGTGGAGATTAAGCCTGCCCCTGATCTGGCTAGCAGGGTTGACGGGCTTATAGGGGTAAAGGGCATAGAGGGCATCATACGGAACCTTGCAGGCCAGAAGTCGAGGAGCAAGCTTGCTTTTGAGGTTGTAAAGGAGATTTGCACCAGGGAAGAGTTCAGCAGCATGGAGCCTATAAAGCGGATGGAGCTCGCCGTTAAAGTAGGCTCGGCAATCCTTACCGAAGGCATACTCGTCGCTCCAACTGAGGGCATACAGGGCATCAGGGAATATAAAAACAGGGACGGGTCAAACTACATATCGATTCTTTATGCCGGACCAATAAGAGGTGCCGGAGGAACCGCCGCAGCGCTCTCAGTAGCACTTGCGGATTATGCAAGGAGGCTCTTCTCCGTAGGTGCCTATAAGGCAACTCCCGAGGAAATAGAGCGGTACCTTGAAGAAGTCTCAACGTATCATGCACGGATAGCAAGGCTCCAGTATAAGCCAAGCGAAGAAGACCTGCGCGTGATACTGCAAAACCTCCCGGTATGTGTCGACGGTGTGCCAACTGAGGTGATGGAGATAGGGGTGCACAGGGACATAAAGAGGATCAGGGCGGATGGAAAGGAAGTGATAATAACAAACAAGATACGCGGGGGAGTAGGCCTGGTCCTATGCGAGGGAATAGCCCAGAAAGCAAAGAAGCTCATGAAGGAAGTGAAGGGCTACGGGCTCGGGTGGGACTGGCTAAGCAACATAATAAAAGTTGAGGCAAAGAAAAGCGTAAGCGAATCCGACACCGCAGTATTCCTAGAAGAGCTAGTTGCGGGGCGCCCCATACTCGCATACCCTGGCCATATGGGTGGCTTCAGGCTCAGGTACGGAAGGAGCCGGATGACCGGCATAGCTGCAAAAGGCTTCAGCCCCGCCACCATGATACTTACAATGGGTTTTGTCGCTACAGGGACGCAGCTCAAAGTCGAGATGCCTGGCAAAGGCTGCGTAGCGTCTCCTGTAGACTCCATAGAAGGTCCGTTCGTCAGACTCAAGTCAGGAGAAGCACTGCGCATAAACGATGCAGAGACCGCAGAGAAGCTTAAAGACGAAATAGAAGAGATCATATACATCGGCGACATCCTTGTAACGTATGGCGACTTCAGGAAATCAAACACCCCGTTGCAGCCGTCAAGCTATGTTGAGGAATTCTGGGAAAGGCAGCTGGAATCCAAAGGCGATCCTTCGATAAAACCAGCCTCAAAGCGCTTCATTGACATTTATAAAATATGTCTGGACAAATCCCTGCCCATGCATCCTATATACCTATACGAATTCCAGGCACTCAAATGCGAGCAGATAGCCTCTCTTGCCGGTGTACTTTTCGATTCCGTAGGAAAGGAGAAGTGCCTGCAAGAGATAGAAAACCTGGTACTTCCAAACACGCAGCAGATAAAGAGGAATCTGGAGCTTCTCTGTGTTCCACATTCACTAAGCGAGGGCGGTGGGATAAAGATAAGCGGAGACCACGCACAAGCGCTTCTCGTATCGCTTGGGATATTCAGGGGTCTGGATGGCAAGGCGGCTAAGCCCCCGCTGGATTCTGCATATTCATCCAATCCAGCAGATCCGATAGCAATGGTAAATTCGCTCTCAAGCATAAGGATAATGAAGAGATCCACTTTCATAGGCGCCAGGATAGGCCGCCCGGAGAAAGCAAAGGAGCGCATGATGAAACCTGCAGCTAATGCACTCTTTCCGATAGGCTACAACGGCGGTAACGATAGGAACATAACCTCTTCATATCTGGCTGCGTCAAAGAGGTTTTCAGGTTACATAAAGGTGCAGATAGCGCGGTACAGGTGCCCAACCTGCGGCAGGATGACGAGCTGGCCATACTGCAACGACTGCAAAAATGCCTCTGTAATAATAAGGAAATGCATAAGCTGCGGATACGAGACCAGCGCGGAGAAATGCCCCAAGTGCAGCGCGCCAACCTCCGGATACGATGAGAGAGAGGTAAACATCGTGAAGGAGGTGGAAGATACAATGGCAGAGCTCAGGCTCACCAAGATGCCGTCTATGGTAAAGGGCGTAAAAGGCCTGATGAGCAGGGACAGATGCGCAGAGCCTATAGCCAAGGGTGTCTTGAGGGCTAAAAATGGCGTCTTTACATTCAAGGATGGAACTGCAAGATTCGACTCTACGGACATGCCGCTTACCCACTTCTATCCGGCAGAGATAGGCACAAGCATAGAAAAGCTCCACGAGATGGGCTACACGACAGATTGCTATGGCAATCCGCTCACTGATCCATCCCAGCTGGTGGAGATCAAGCACCAGGATATAGTTGTAAGCAGGAAATGCGGAGACTATCTGGTAAAGGTGTCCAGATTCATAGATGACATGCTCGAGCTTTTTTATGGCATGGACAGGTACTACAATGCCTACACCAGAAACGACCTAGTCGGAACCCTCGCGATATCGCTTTCCCCACATACATCATGCGGCGTCCTAAACCGCATAATAGGATATACCGATGCAAATGTGGGATTTGCCCATCCGTACATAATATCCGCGAGAAGAAGGAACTGCGACGGCGATGAGGATACAGTCATGCTCCTAATGGATTCCCTGATAAATTTCTCAAGATCATATCTCCCGTCCAACATAGGCGGTACGATGGATACCCCGCTGATACTCAGCGTAAACATATATCCAGAAGAAGTCGACGATGAAGTTCATGCAATGGAAACTGTGCGCACGTATCCCCTGGAGTTCTACGAAAAATCGCTCAGCTACCCTCCTCCTTCAGAAGTGAAGCTTGAGATGGTCGAGAGCAGGCTAGGCAAGGAAGAGAGATTCTCCAACATATGGTTTACTCACGAATCCTCCTCGGATGCCGTATCCCGCTCTCCGAAAAGAAGCTCGTATACCCTGCTCAAGACAATGAAAGAAAAGGTAGACGCAGAGTTTGAGCTTATGGATAAGATAAATGCGGTAAACAAGAGGGACGCTGCAAAAAGGGTAATACTTGGACACTTCATACCAGATTTGATAGGCAACCTGCATTCATTCTCAAGGCAGGAATTCAGGTGCTCCGTATGCAATTCAAAGTACAGGCGCACTCCACTGGGCGGAAAGTGCCCTAAAGACGGATCCAAACTGCTTCTTACGATATCACGCGGCGGAATAGAGAAGTACCTGGAAATGTCTATAGCACTAGCAGAGAAGTACGATATAGACCCGTACATAAAGCAGAGGCTTTACATGATAAAAGACGAGATATATAATGTATTCATCTACACTGACCAGCCTGCATCAGACGCAAAGAACGGTCAGTTTAACCTCGCTAAATTCATGTAGGAAGTTCAGAGCATATGCATCTTAGAAGGCCCCACCATGTTTCCATTCTTCTTCAGCCACGCTCTTCTTTCCCTGAAGTCCGGCATCGCGCTTCCGAGAAGTTTCCAAAATCTCTCCGAATGGTTATGCTCCTTCAGGTGCGCAAGCTCGTGCATTATTACGTAATCTATTATCTTCTCAGGCGCAAAGAATAGCCTGATGCTAAAGCTCAGTTTCCTGCCGCTGCAGCTTCCCCATACGCTCTCCATATTGCCTATCCTCACGCTCCAATCCCCGAACCTGAAGCTGCTCTCGTCAAGCATGCGTATGCGCTCTTCCACCAGAGGCATAAAGTTGCGCTTAAGGGCCTTAAGAACTGCCTTATCCACCATGCCCTTGATCTCCGAAGGGCTCCCGCGCCTTACTTTTATATAAAGTGTATTGCCTATAAATGCAGATCTGGATCTTCCACCGTACGATACTTCGGGAAGGAAAATCATCCTGTCGAAAAACCAGAAGGAAGATCCTTCAGAAAATTCCATCGGCTCCTTATAGAAATAATATGGGTTTGCATTCACCTTCCTTATTATCCTATCAACAAGCGACCTGGCCATATCCGCTTTCTCCCTTGCCGAAGCTCTAGCTGGCAGCCTAATTATTATCTCGTCTCCAGCTACCCTTGCAGAAGCAATCCTGCCGCGCGAATACTCCTCCTTCACGTGGTATTCTCTGCCTCCAGCAGTAACACCCTCCATAATATCTAACCAAATAAAAACATTTTTATATTAGTGCAAAACTCGCATAGGAATAATAATGTTTTGAAGAAACGAGCCGCTTTTTATATCCCAAATGGGATTATTATAGCGGTGTTGAAATGGCAAAGAAATTTGCATGCAGCAGCATAGGTATGCAGTGCGGTTGGGAAGCGTCCGCGAAGGACGAGAATGCATTGATGAAGCAGGTTGCGGCGCACGCGAAGAAGGCGCATAACATGTCCAAGATAGACGATGCAACCATGCACAAGATAAAGGACGCAATAGAGGAGGAATAAATAAACAAAATCCGCACATAAGCATTGTATAATTTAACTTTTTGTTTTTTTCTCCTTAAGCGGTTCTAAGTTTTCAATAAGGCATTCTATTATCCTGCTCCTCACTTCAGCTTCCATAGATCGG
>JAKBQS010000015.1:0-2705 GCA_021835105.1 Microcaldota archaeon | reverse complement strand
TCCATCTCTGGTTTCACTATTGCGGTTAAGGCAAGCATATATGTCTCCGAAGATGCCTCGTCTATTACAATACCGGTTATCTTCTCAAGCCCATCCGCAAGCTTAACCTTGGACCCTATTATTTTCCGCACATTGCCTATGCTTATCGACTTGGGAACCTCGTACCGCACCTTTGTGCCTACGCTATCCTTGATTATACTCACCGCTGCCGATACTATTATGCCATTGGGTATCTTTGTAACGCGCCCGTCGTCTTCTCTTATCAATGTATAATTCGTGCTTATGTCAACTATCCTGCCGCAGAAGGATGGCCGTATCTCATCTTTCGAGAGGTATTTGGGAGGATACGAGGCAAGCATCATTCCGTACTGCCAAGTATTGACAACCACGCGGTCGTTTATCCTGAAGGGCTTGGTGAACATTATGAATATGCCTCCAAAAACATTTGAGAGGACTGTCTGCGTCGCAAGGCCGAGCACCACGCTTATGAGCGTGCCGCTGAGCAGAATGGACGAAGTATCAACTCCAGCATAGGAGAGCGTCGAGAGACCTATTATGAAGTAGCCTGCTACTGTAGCTATGAAAATTACAGGCTTAATGTCCTTCGCCTCCGCATACTTAATCAAGTAGCTCTCAAAAAAGCGCATGAAGAGCCTGAATATCATGTACAGTGCAACAAAGAGCGCAACCGCCCCTATAACAATCGAGACATTATGAGGCAACGCGCCTGCGCTGTATGAAAGCGAGTATATGATAAATAGTACTAGGGCGAGTACAAATACCACGGCGAATGCCTCTGCGAAAAGTTTTCCGTAACCCATTAGAATAACCTACTCTTGCGACTACTTTGCAAGCTCGGAATACCTGAGAAGCACATGGAACGAATTTCCAAAGTAACTTATAGCGTCTTGCGCGTAGCCTCCGAAGAATATGAATAATATGACCATAAATATTATTATACACATTATTCCTATCGATGTCCTGTTGACAAGCTTCTCGCCAAAAAGGTAAAGCATCTGGACATAGGTTGCAAGGGTTATTATGCCGCTTATAAGGAGCTCCCCCTGTACTGCGCCTACGCTCGGGAAGAGGAATTCGTTAACTAATGTATTGGAGAACACTGTTCCTGCAACCGTTGAGCCTATTATAAATGCGAAAAAGACAAGGAAAAGATAGCGCATCTCGTGGATGCGCACTTCCTGCTGTTTCTCTGGGTTTCCCCTGATCCTAGCGATGAGAGGGTGATTTATGAACCCCTTTATCCCAGTTATGAACATAGACGATATTATGTTGCTAAGCGTGAAGGCTACAAACATGAATATCAGCTGTTCCCCCAGGCTTTTCGAGAAGTTTATAATCAGAAAATATATGACAAATACAATGACAAGCTCAAGGTACACATCTTTCGAAGCCATAAACCTAATAATCTACAAAAGCATTTAAGAATTAGTACATGGTGCCGAACCTGAAGACGCTTTAATCTTATCCCGCAATATATAATCATGGCAAGAACTGGAAGAACAACTTCAAAAGAGCCGAAGAATAGGCACAGCTCAAGGGCATTCAATGTCGTCATAATATGGGTAGCGACAATATACCTGATGTCGCTTGTCTTCAATATACGCTACCTGCAATCACGTGCTATATATAAAGTAAGCTTTGATGTATCTGGCATAAACCCGTACGCTTACATTCCAGGAGTGGCAAACCTTTCAGTTCTTGGCTTCCTGCTGCCTCTTCTCCTTGCAACCTTATGTGCGATATACTTGGTCAGGGCAACGTTATCCTTTCCCAGAAAGGCGCGCGGGCCCCAGCTGCTTGCCGGTGGCCTCACAGTATTTGCCCTTATAATACTCTCCTCTTTTTCACTTATAGCCCCAAACGGGCTAATAATCCACGATTCCCTGGGATCTGGAGGAAGCATAGCCATATTCTACCTGGCACTTTTCTACATGCTGATCCTGGTCCTGCTGAATTACAGGGCAAGAACCATAGTGGCAACCTTATACCTGATCGGCTTTGTCATGATGCTAACCGGTGACCTATCCGCATGGGCTGTAAACCCTTCAGGGGTTTTTGGCGCTTTCGGCCTTGCAGATGGGGACTTTCTAATACCGTTGTGGCTAGCCGCTACGGCATACGTATTCTGCATATTCTCAAGCGGAAAGGCGCCCTATAAACCCGTGCGCATGCTTCTCCGCAAAGCAATGATGAGGCAGTAATGTCAAGAGGAAATCAGGTGTATGCCCTTCCTCAAGTCCACCTTTGCCTTAAATCCTAGTATCCTGCGCGATTTGTCCGTGCTTGCCAGCGTTTCCATTACATAGTTCTGCATTGGCATCTTCACGTATCTTGGCTTTATCCTGCTTCCGAGCTCATTGTTTATCAGCTTCACTGTTTCATTAAGGCTGTAGTTCTTTCCAGTGCCAACGTTGAATACGCCAAATCCATCTGCCTTTTCGTATGCACGAACTAATGCATCTACCACGTCGGTTACGAATACAAAATCGCGCCTCTGTTCCCCATTCCCGAATATTACCGGCCGCTCCCCTTTCCTCATCTTCCATACGAACTGGCTGACGAGGTTAGCATACTCTTTCTTCGCCTCTTCATGGTATCCATACACGGAGAAGAATCTCATTGCATTTGCATCAACTCCATGGAGCTTCGAGTAAAGCTCAGCTACGCGCTCAACCGAATACCGT
>JAKBQS010000073.1 GCA_021835105.1 Microcaldota archaeon | reverse complement strand
GGATGAATTGCATGTGGCAGATGCAGAGGAGTTGCTCGCGCATTCTGACGCTACCTCGGTGTAATTGAGTGCACCTGAATGGTATGTGCTGATATTTGCATAATACCCACAGTAATCCCTTATTGTCGCATTTTCTATACTGCCGCATACAGATACGTTTTTCGTATTGTATGCCGATATGAAATAGCAGATGGATCTGGCACTTATGCTGCCCTGCAGGTAAGCAGCCAGATAACTTGCGGAAAGGGAGACGTTTAGGCTTGAATTGCTTGCATACATCCTGTTAAAATCGTACAAAATTGATGAATATGTGCTGTAACTTGCATTATCCGATACCTGCGAGCAGGCACCTGGCTTGTAATCCTTAATTGCATTATACATGTAGATGGTAGAAGCGCATACAGAAGCGTTGGTTTTGTTCTGCAGCGACCCGCAAAGCGTGGCATTCCTCTGGGAGAAAGATATGTTCGTAATGCATGATGAATGTGCACCGGAGAGATTGCACAAACTGTAATTCTGTGTTCCTGTAGCCTTAGCATAATAACACTTCCCCTGCAGGGATGCGTTTGTAATAACGGCGCAGTCTGCTGTGTTGGTATTATTCAGGGAAATGGCGTAGTAGCATGTATTCATGTAAGTCCCATTCATCATACTGCATACAGACAGGTTGCCTGTTGAGACTGCTATCTGCGAGAGGCAATCATTCTTCGAAACCTGCTGGATAAGCCTCATGCATCCGTCTATGCCGCCACCATTGCTGGCAACTACGTTGGCCACAACAGCGAGGACAAACAATACTGCAATAGCAGCCGCATAAATCCTAAGCCTATCCCTTTTGGAATCGCTCGCCGCTGTTTTGGAAGCCAACAGAACCACTGCATTCTACTCTTGCGTTATCTCTTCAGCAGCGAAAACCTTGAATCCCGCAGGTGAGATATCATAAGGTGTGGTAACAAAGCTGTGCTTCGAGCCCCTCATCTTTATTATCTCCATCGACTGCATCCTCTTCTCTTCCTCACCTGAGAGGTAAAGCATTATTATACCATCAAACAGGAAAAACTCTGGCCTGAAGGAGAGTGATTGCTTCTCAAGGGAGCTCATCTCAGCGGTCAGTATCGATGTTACACCAAGCCTTCTCAGATCTACCACGAGAGCCAGCATTGACTTTCTAAACATCAGCGGATCCTTCACAAGAATCTCCAATACTGCGGTAGAATCTATCACCACTCTTGTGGCTTTTTTGTCTGCTATTATCGCTTCTATATCCGAGATGAAATTCCCAAATTCATAGGAAGACTGCCTCATGCTCTCGCTTGCATTGGACACTGCGCTAAGCCCTTCGACGGATAGGGCCCCGCTCTTTACAAGATCATCTATGTCTTTCACTCCTGAAAATGCGCCCTTCGCGTTCTCCAGAACTTTATCTGCCTCTTCCTCTACTACGAACATGACGCTGTTATTTCCCTGCTTTGCATTCCTGTATAAGAATTCAAAAGATAGAAGGGTCTTTCCTGCCCCGGGTCCTCCTGCAAGAACTATCTGGTTCTTTTCGGGAATCCCTCCATTAAGCATTGCATCCAGTCCTAATATGCCTGTCTTTACCACACCCGCCATACCAATCGCCAATTTTATATTTTAGATGGGTATTTATTAAAGGTTTAGCATTTACTTACTAGAGGCTGTCACTATGAATAAGAAAGTACTATACCTGGGCGTGCTCCTGTTTATATTCGGGCTTGCAGTATTATTCCTCTCCGTTCCCCCGCCAAACCAGTACCAAGGGCTCAACATAAGTGCTTACCACACAATAGAGCTGACACCAAACAGCTCTATATCCGTTCCCGCCCAGATAAATGGCACAGGCATAGCAGTTGCAGAATTCAAATCCACAGGGCTTACGCTTTATCTGTTCGAAAACTATTCTGCGCTCTCAATTGCGAACTCGATAGCATATAACAGCATAAATTCTTCCTACGCAGTATCATTGCGCAGCAAGGGGATTTATAGCATAGGCTCACCAAATTACAGCGGGGTATACACATATACCTACAACTCAAGCGCTTCCCTTCCCTCCAATGCCTTAGCAGGCTACAACCCGCTCACATATTCATCCTTCATAAACCAGAACGGCACTTATTACATGACATTCAGGAATGTGGGGGACAATTCCAGCACTCTAATATACAATTTCTTCTCTACAAAGACATCCTCGCTTCCTACAAATTACATAGGAACCGTATCAATAGCCTCAATAGCAGGTCCCGCGCTATCTTTCATCGGCATGGTAATCATAATACTATCACTGATGATGAAATCAAAGAAGGCGATAGAGGAGGAACGCCTTGAAGATACCAACATAGAAAAGGCATATATGCGCCTTGAAAAACTAAGCAGGGCAAAGAGAACCGCAAAGCACCCCAAGCCCCATGCGAAGGCTGCACTCAAACGCAAGCCAAAACGCAAGCGCAAGAATGTGTCTAAGTGATATTCGTCGATAAGCTATTAAGCCTTTAGACGGAATATATACGTATGGATGAGTTACAGGAAAGGATAGCCGGTGAGATTGCCCTCTCCGATACGCCGGGGAGCACGATGAAGAAATGGCGCGAGTTATTCGGAATCTCACAGGTTGAGCTCTCGAAGTTCCTTAAAATATCCACCTCGACAATAAGCGATTACGAGGGCAACAGGAGAGCCAGCCCAGGCGTCGGGATAATAAAGCGATTTGTAAACGCCCTGTTCGAGCTTGACTCGAGGCGAGGCGGCGAGATAGCAAGAAACCTAGGGAGGTATAATCAGCCTAAGTCAGAAAATCCATTCTATTCAATACACGACTTTGCCGCTCCAATAGGGGGAGACGACTTCGCCAGGATAATAGAAGCAAAGGTGGTTTCGAACCCAGGCTACCTAGACAACATAAAGTTATTCGGATACACAATGATAGACAGCCTGAGGGTTATACTTGAGATATCGCCAAATGAGTATCCAAAGCTCTTCGGCAATACAAGCGAGCGGGTATTCATATTCGATGGGGTAAGCACGGGAAGATCGCCAATGGTGGTAATACGCGTAGCGCCAATAAAACCAAAGTTGGTAGTCCTGCAGAACATAGACAACGTCGACAAGGTGGCCATAAAGATATCGCAGATAGAGAAGATGCCGTTGCTCACCACAAAGCTGACCACAGAAGAGATAAAGCTAAGGCTGGACAAAATCTAAATAAAAAATAAATAGCATAAGTGTGGGTTTTCAGTGGGGGTTGGAAATAGAAAATAGCCACACTTATATTAAGTATATAATACGATATATATTTAAACTATTGTAAAAATTAATTTATTGGTGTGAAAGG
>JAKBQS010000014.1 GCA_021835105.1 Microcaldota archaeon | reverse complement strand
GCATATGCTGGATAGATACGGAGTCAGGCTTGCGGGAGGGGATACGAAGGAGGGAGATGTACTCTCTATGGCTGGATTTGGAGTGGGCGAGGTCGAAAAGCGCAGAGCCCTCAGGAGAAGGAATTGCAGGGAGGGGGATGTGATTTATGTTACTGGGACTCTGGGAAAGAATGCAGCGGCATATTATATGTGGAAAAAGTTTAAAGATAGGAGATGGGCTCTCAAAATGCTCGATGTTGAGCCCAGGATCAATGAAGGGCTGTTTCTTTCGAGAACGGGAGCCACATCTGCAATAGACTTGTCAGATGGATTGTTTGCCTCTGTGAAGCAGCTAAGCGAGGCTTCTGGAGTAGGAATGCTCCTGAATTATAATAAGCTGCCGATAGACAGAGCCGCAGTCTATGCATCGAAATTATGCAATAAGGATACCATGCATATAGCATGCGGGATAGGAGGGGAGTATGAGCTCCTTGTAGGAGTGCCAAGATCAAGGGCAGCTAAGCTTGAGGCGGAGGCTGCACGCAGAGGGATAGCCATTACAAGGATAGGAATTGCTAGAGGGAAGAGATGCACAATTGAGACGGATGACGGAGTGGAAGAGATAGAGGAAGGTGGCTACGAACATTTTTCCGATGTTGGTTAATGACGAAATCCTCCCAAGCTTTTTATTCTGGCACATTCTAATAGCTGCGGTAATATGCAGGCATTGGTAAAAAACAGGCGCAGCTTTAGCCGTATACCTGAGGGCATTTACGGCATAACCTCGAATGCGTATGGCATGGACAACGTTGGAAGCGCACGGATGCTGCTCGAGGCTGGCATAAAGGTTCTCCAGTACAGGGAGAAGAAGGCAGGGCTTGATGCGAAGCTTGCAGAGTGCAGATTAATAAGAAACTTGTGCAGTGCTGCAGGGGCAATGTTCATAGTAAATGACGATATAGAACTAGCTAGGCTCTCTGGAGCTGACGGGATACATCTTGGGCAGAAGGATATGCCGCTTGTAGAGGCCAAGAGAAGGCTTGGGCGGTGGCTAGAAGGGAAGGAGATAGGAATATCAGTAGCTAATGTTGGACAGTCTGAAAAGGCGATAGAGGAGGGTGCAACCTATCTTGGGGCTGGAGCTGTCTTCCCCAACAACACCAAGGAGGATAGCGAGGTCATAGGCTTGGAAGGGCTTGCGGATATAATGGGCTTTGTAAAGGGGAATAAGCCTGACGTTCCAGTGGTAGCAATCGGAGGGATAAAATACGAACATATAAAGGAGATGAAGACCAGGTACATGGTGCACGGGATAGCGGTAATATCTGGCATATTGAATTCAAAGGATCCTATTGCTGAGGCACGCAGGTACTCTGCCGCGTGGGACTCATTCTGAACCGGTGAAGCGCTTGTCGCATGCGTTCTATGCTATTATTCTGTTTTTCCAAGGTCTTCCTTGTACGTCTCTTTTGAGAGATATGCAGATGCGGCAAGAAGCACTTCGCCGACAATTATTAGTACTGCGGTGACAACAAGAAGTGTGCCGGTCTTGGGCACGCTGGATAGGAAAGCGTCAGATGAGCCGGCTATCGCGAGCGCAACTACAGAGCTCCATGATCCTATTATGAATCCGCTGTTGAACGAGCTTCCCACCCCGGTGTCCCTAACTTCGGTAGGGAACTTCTCAGAGAGGAATGCCGGAATTACCCCATATATTCCGGTAGTCACGAATGCAAGTATGCTTGCCATTATGCCTATCGTGACAGCCCCATAAGCGGAGTTGAATAGCACGTATACAGATGGAAATGCGAATATGATTCCGAGAACCGCAAATATGTATATTGTCTTTTTCCTGCCTATAATGTCGCTCACATACCCTGAAGTGAAGTACCCTACAAATGAGGCAAGTATTGCAGCTATTACTATGTATATTGTTGTCGGAAATGCTATAGAAGTGAATATAGGGAGAATTGTCGGGTAGTAACCCAACGTAAGAGAATATAGCCATGCTATCCCTGTCATCGCTAGGGCGCCTGAGAGGAATGCGCCAATGTATCTTCTGGAGAATACTATTCTTATCGGGGATTTCCTTATGTGCTTTTTCTTCTTAGCATCCGACCAGAGCTGGGATTCAGGCATGCGGAGCCTTATTGCCAATCCGATTATTACAGGCACGACTCCGATGAAGAACATGAACCTCCAGCCTTCCGCGGCGAATCCAGATGCACCATAGGAGAATCTTAAGGCCAGGAATGCGATTGCAGCGGTGGTGTAGCCCATGGGATAGCCGCCCTGGAGAAGAGATCCTACGCGCCCCCTTGACTTCCTTGGAGTGCTTTCCATCATTATTGCAGAGCTGTTGCCATACTCGCCTCCGGCAAATATGCCAGTTATCATCCTTAAGAGTATGAGCACCATCGGGGCAAGTATCCCAACCTCAGCGTATGTGGGAAGAAGCCCTGTCAGGAATATGACTATCCCAAGGCCAATGAGGGTTATCACCATTGAGGTCTTCCTTCCGTATTTATCGCCAATGTGCCCGAATATCACACCTCCCAGCGGCCTGAATACAAGGCTTATGAAGTATATGCTGAATGCACCTATCAGCGCAAACGTGAGGTTGCCTGAAGGAAAGAATATAGCCGCAATTGTTGGGACAAGCAGGAACATCATGCTTAAGTCGAACGAATCTAAGAACCAGCCCGCAAATGCACCCTTGAATACCGACCAACCAGTGCTGGTGACTCCGAATAGCTTTTGCCTTTGCAACCCAACCACGATAACTGAATGTAGTTTATGCTTATATTACTTTGTATCGCGGGTGGGCGCTGCACTGATATTTCAGGTTGCTGTTACATTCTCCCACAGATGGAAGTCCTGTGTGCCGAATATGGCTACCTTGTATGTCGTACCGTTTACAGGATGGACTATTATGCGACCGTTGCCGAACCTTATCATTCCGTTGTAAGTAAATGTTGCGCTTGCACCAGGCTTAAGCACGTACCCGGGCCCTATACCCATTCCTTCCGCCTCTCCGGTAAATGGCAGCACCATTGTTCCGTTCTCCGTAACTATGAAGTTCAGCATGCGGAATAATCTTATCTGATTCCCCTCCCTCTCAATTCCGTATGCCAATGCGAGGTTCCTGTTGCCAAAGACGTAAGCGTTTATAGGAGCATGAGTATCTGCCTGTATTTGAGCTTGCGCCATGTCACCGCCTTCTACATGAGAACCTATGCCGGCTGAGAAGTTGGCCGTTATGTTGGAACTCATCATGTTGCCCGTGATGTGACCGAAGTTGCCTGGAAATCCTGCACCAATTCCTGAGTTAGTATCTACTTGCCCTGAGCCTTGAGTTCCAATCCCCTGCATTGTGCCTGTCTGGTTTATATTGTAATTTTGCGGCGAATAAGGCTGTTGGCTATCCCCTGCCTGATTCATGGAGCCATCCACACGCATGTAGACCGCAGGTGTGCCAACTAAAACTATGTGGTTTATTGTCACGCTCCTGTTCCCAGTATTTGTGAGTGTTACCGAGAAATATGTGCCGTTCCTTTCGCTCGTGTTGATTGCAGAAGTCTTTAGAGTCGAGGATACCAACTTCACCCCGAATGAGCCGTTTTCCAGTTCCGATTCGGTGACCTGCTGCAGATGGCGTCTGTACCCTATCTTTGAAGAAAGATTTGAAGATCCTATTACTATCGCCTTCACTGAAGGCACCATTACGAAAACAGTGGAGTTGTTCGTGTATATCGCGACTACAGTTGGAGACATGTCTATGAGAATGCCAGAGCTTTGGTTAACCTTCGATGAGCCTGAAACAGGTACCGTAATAGTGCTGTTTGGAACAGTCACTGGATATTCTGTCCCGTTGACCGTTATGTTTGCAGATGTTATGTAAAACCTGACAAGATTTACCGTAGAATTTGTTGGGACGCTTGCGGTTCCGAGCATCTGGCTCACATTTACAAGTTCCATGAGGTTAAGGCTCCCGCTAGAGTTTCCGATGACCCAGCCGGATTTGTTTCCGCTTGTGTAATGCGCCTCAAGAGAAGAGTATGAGATTATGAGCGAATTTGTGCCTGAAGGAACTACCGGCGGATCCGTTATCTGAAAGGCCAGTGTGCTGTACTTCCCGCTCTGCAGTGAGAAAGTTGAATATGAGAAGTAGATAAGGAATATCGCTGCAGCCACGAAGATGGCGAAGAAGGTTATTCGTGGTATTGGTTTTTTTATCCCTGTAGATGCGATTATCTCCGATGCCGGACCTTCTGCCTTATACCCTTCGTTAAGTTTGTAGTATTTCCATTTGCGCGAATACTGATTGTCAACCTGGCTTATAGCGCCGCGTGATTCCAACTCGCGGAGGTGCTCGCTTACTGTTGAAGCTGAGAGGTTAAGCTTTTCGCTTATCTCGCTCAGCGTGTACGGCCTTGAAGCAAGCATGCGTATTATCCTGTTTTTTGTCTCCCAAGTCTTGCCCATGAAATCTCCTTTGCAGTAATCACTTCGGCAACGGTTTTAAAATAGGTTTCTAGATGTTTCGGTTTTACTTCGCTTTTCAGGCGTATAATTTCATTTTCTCCCTTTGTGCGCCCCCATGTTGGTGCTCTCTCGGTGTCTTAGCGCTGATGCGTACGAGTATATCCCATAAAGTGAGACCGCAGCCCATACAATCTCCAGGAAAGCGGCAGGAATAGCCATGTAATAAAGAACGTTTGCGAGCACACCAAGTGAACCGAAGAGGTTCATGAGAAGATAGTATATGCTGCTCCCTTTCATCCTTCCTGATACGGACATGAAGAACGCTGCCAGTATTAGGAATGTTCCTGCCCAGCCGGATACGGAGATCAGAAGCTGCAGCATGGCTCTTGCCTTTTTATTGCCTCTTTAGCCCGCGCATGCCTGAGGCTTCTCTCCTTTCCGCGACATCAAGTCCCCTTGCTTTCTCGGCAAGCATATCGGAGGTTCGGAACTTACCACGGTTTTCCGAGTAATATTGCGGGGTTTTCCCATTGTAATCTTTTGTTCTTGGATCCAAACCGCATTCGTTGAGCAGGTATGAGGTCATCTCCATGCTGCCATAATACGCAGAAAAATGGAGCACAGAGGCGCCTTTATTATCAGTTATTGTTATGTCAGCGCCATTCCCGACTAGAAACTTAAGAGAGGTAAGCATGTCAGACCTTGCTGCAACATGGGCCATTGTAAGGCCGTCTATATCCTGAATGTTTATTGCCACTTCCCTTTCCAGAGCCTTTCTTATGCCTAACAGGTCGCCTATCTCTACAGAATGGAATGCTTTGGATATCTGCCTGCTCATCCTTTCTGATACGGAACGCGCGCTAGCCCCATCAGTGCCGGTGGCTTTGATTTCTTTCTGCGCTGGGTCTTTTGATTTTGCTTTATATGCCATGCTTTTGCCTCATGCATAATGTATTTCAATTCCTCGGAAAATTCTCATTAATATGCTTTTGCATTTGGGCAATGCGTATTGAAGGGACAACTGCGCCGCGCATGGGTTTATTTAATCTTTCCGGAGAGTGATTATAGGGTTAGTATATGGTTTCAAGGAGGGCTTCGCATCAGGACCGTTTCGTATACATACTCACTTATCTTTTTAGTTTTATATCAGGCCTCGTCGTCTATGTTACCCTGGGGCAATCTGATAAGAGGCTTAAGGTGCATGCGGCGCAGGCGATAGTCCTGGGCCTTGCGGGGCTTATAATAGCCGCGCTTCTGGTATTCCTGCCGCCTCTTGGATCGCTTATTGAACTGCTTATCTGGATTTACGGGCTTTACATAGGTTACAGCGCATCCGAAGGCAGCGATATACGCATACCTTTTGTGACTGATTGGCTGCACGGGCTTCTTTGAGAAGCGTAACGCTATTTATTACATAATATATAATGCTGTTGTGGTAGCATGGGCGCTTCTCGTGGCAATGATGCAAATGTGCGTATCCTAGCCAACCCTGGAACCGGGAAGACTGAGGCAATAGCTAAGGAAGTCATCTCGCTTATCTCCAGTGGGGTCAAGCCTAGCGAGATATTGTGCATAACGTTCACCAACAAGGCAGCTTCGGAGATGAGGGAAAGGATACTTAAGAAGGCATCAGATTCAGGAATCGAGTTTCCCATTGACGAGCTAAGCGTTGATACTTTTCACGGATATGCATTCGGCTACCTCCAGGAGAACGACAGGGATTACGGAATCGTCAGCAACAGGTTCATAAGGTACACAATATTCAGGCATCTCATGGAGGCAAATGCCCTTAATTACAGCAGGGAGTACATACTCGAGGAGTTCGTGCCTAAGATGGAGAATGCAATAAGGTATATAAAGAGTTTTGGGATTCTTCCCGAAGCAGTAGATATTGCAGCTGCGGAGAAGGCGCTTGGAGATCTGCACTCTGGAATGGAAGATGCAGGCTTGACGGAGCATGTGCAGTTCCTCAGATATTTTTTGGCCGCTTTCCAGGCGTATGAGAAAGCAAAGCCAGAGGGGATGATAGATTATAACGACATGCTCATTCTTTTCAAGAAGAAGTACGATAGAAGAAAGAGGCACTACATGCATGTCCTCGTGGATGAGACGCAAGACGTAAACGAGCTTGAGGCCGATATAGCATCTATGAGCGGAGACAGGATATTTGCGGTAGGCGACAGGAAGCAGTCAATATTTGGGTTTCAAGGCGGGAGCTTCTCCAATTTCTCAAGGTTTGGAGGCGAAGGCGCAAGGGAAGAGAGGCTTAAGCTGAATTATAGGAGCAAGGATGAGATACTTGAGTATGCGAAAGGCTACTTCCTGTCCAAGGTTAATGGCAGGGGAGGATACGAGCCTGAGCTGGAGGGGCTTGCAGGGAAGCAGGGATCAGGAGGGGTGGTGAGGGTTATGTGCTCGGATAACCAGGATGCGGCATGCGTATACAAAGCCGCAGAGCTCCTCGGCTCGCTGAATGATGGGGAGCGTGTTGCGATAATTACCAGAAGCAGGGGGCAGCTGCTTTCAATATCTAGGATGCTTGACGAGCAAGGAATACGCTACTCCAGCACTTCTGGAAGTTTTGCATCCGTCAGGGCAAGGAGCGAGATAGCAGCTTTCCTTAGGGGGCTTGTGTCCACCGATGTGGATGATGTAAGAAGAGCGCTTTATACCCCTTTTTCAGGATTGACACTCAAGGAAGCCTTCGAGATTGCTGGGGAATTGAGGCACGGGATAGATGCGCTCCAGCAGAAGAAGTTTGGTGGCGGATTCGAAAGATTCGAGGAGCTTAGGAAGAAAGCCTCAAGGATGGATACGCTTATCGGATTGATGGAGGGGTGTGTTATACCGATAAGCATCTCTATAAGCAGGGATTACTTTGAAGCCGCAAGATCGATAAAGAAGAGCATAGAAGAGCTTACCGATTTCCCTTCGGCAATATCATCCATGGAGGACTTTATTGATTATATTGTAGCAGGCGAAGACGAACAAGAGCCTGCAGCAGGGGAGAAGCTGGTTATAACTACTGTGCATAAGGCAAAAGGGCTTGAATTTGAGAATGTCGTATACGCCCCACATGAGCCACGCGAAACCCTCAGCCTTATAGACATGGCAGTATACTCAATAATGAGAGCATGCAGGGGCATTGACGTAAGGGAAGAGTTGCGGGAAGAACGGCTTAGGGTAGATTTTGTTGCGCTGACAAGGGCCAAGAATCGCCTTTATGTTATTGCGAATAGAAGGAACGCAGGGCAGTATAAAATCGGAAAGGAAACGGTGGAGAATATTGACGCTGGCGCTTTGCTGCAGGAGCGTAGCGCTACACGCGCTGAGAGGGCCTATTCGCTCTTTGCATCAGGAAGGAGGGAGGAGGCGGAGGCTGCGCTTGGCACAAAGGATAGGTGGCTTGCAAGTATGATAAATGATTATTTCCCCATGGTAGGGAGGTTGTCATACTCGATGGTCAACACAGTACCAGACAGCTACGAGTTCATGAAGAGGTATATATTGGATCTCAGAGAGAGCGGCCCCGCAGCCGCGAGAGGGTCGCATGTCCACAAGATCGCTGAGAGGCTATTCAGGGGAGAATTGGATCCTAATGAGCTTAAGGGAGAGGATCTTTTGCACATTAATAATATTAAGGCAATATTTAAGGAACTCGAGGAGAGGTACGGAGCCGTACAGATAGATGCCGAGCTCAGGCTTAGCACTGAGGCCGCGAGGTTGTCGCATGGTGTACGCGAGAGGATTCAGTTTGTTGGAGTTATAGACGCGCTTTTCAGGTGCGGCGACGGCAAATTCCTCATACTTGACTATAAGACCGACAGAGACACTTCCAGGGCATCGGAGCATAGGAGGCAGCTTGAGGTTTATAGGAACCTCTATGCCGTAAGCAAAGGGATACGCATAGAGGATATCAAGGTTGGAATAGCGTATATCTCGCTTAGAGGAAGGGTAAACACAGGGACGATAGGATATGAGCTTGACGATGCGCAGCCTAGGAAAGGCCAGTTCGCCACATTCGAGAAGGCTCTGGCAAAATTCTTCGCTTATAGGGAGAATCCGCAGAGATTCATAGATGATTTCCTGGCTTTGGGAGTGGATGATCTCCTGGGAAGAATGCTGGTGGCAGAGCTCTCTTGAGGCGCTACCTGGTTAGTGCATTATCCGAATATCTCCTTGAGCGCGCTGTCTATTGAAGGGTATGAAAATTTGTATCCTGCCTTCTCCAGTTTCTCTGGAAGTGCCCTCTGGCTGGCGAATATCATCTCTTCGGCCATCTCACCTGCAACGGCACGCAGCAGCGCTTCCGGAGCATTTAGCAGTGCGCGCTTTCCGGCATATCTGGAGATCTTCCCGGAGAATTCGAGGTTGGTTACTGGATTTGGGGAGGTTAGGTTATATGCACCTGAACACTCCTTTGAGTCAATCAGGAATTTTATCGCCTTTGCTTCGTCATCGGCGTGTATCCACGACATCCACTGCTTTCCGCTGCCCAGTTTAGCGGAGACGAAGCATTTGAGCATTGCCTCCATCTGCCTTATCATCCCTCCCTCCCTGCCAAGCACTATCCCCGTTCTTACTGTGCATACCCTAGTTCCCGCTCCGGAGGCAGCATGGGCTTCGCTCTCCCATCTTCTGCAGACTTCTGCAAGGAAGCCCTTGCCGCATGGAGCTGACTCGGTAAGCTCCTTCCCGCCCGCATTTCCGTAGTAACCTACTGCAGAGCCGGATATTAGTACTTTAGGCGGGTTGGACGCTTTTTTTATTGCGGCGGTGATGGACTTGGTGGCATTTATCCTGCTGTTGAGTATCTCGTCTTTATTCTTGCTGCTCCATCTCTTCCCTGATAGGGGAGCTCCGGACAGGTTTACCACTGCGTGCGCCCCGTCTATGCACCATGACCAGTCCTTTTCCTCTTTTGAATTTGGAGACCATTTGACATATTGCAGAAGCTCATCGTTGAGCTTCACTTCCGACCTGCTCAGTACGGTCACCCTTGCTCCACTCTTTAGAAGAAGCTTTGTCAGCCTGTTTCCTACGAATCCTGTGCCGCCTGCAATTACTATCTCCATCTGCATCCCAATGCCTGCACAATAAATAATTATTAAATTGTTCAGTGTATATATTGCTTATGCATTCAAGAACAAATCCGTTTGAGAGACGGATAAGGGAATCGCAGGCTCTGACGGATTTCCAGAAGAACGTCCTGCTCGAGACAATCAAGGTGCCTAAAGGAACTGTGATAACATACAAGGAGCTTGCGCGGAGGATAGGGAAGCCAAAGGCTTACAGGGCAGTAGGCAATGCGCTAAGGGCAAATCCTTTTGCGCCGGATGTGCCATGCCACAGGATAGTCAGAAGCGACAACAGAACAGGCGGCTACTCTGGGAGGGAGGATAGCAGGAAGAAGGCTAAACTTCTTCGCGCTGAAGGTTTTAAAGGGTTTGCAGCGAAGGATTAAAGGTGATTTAATGCCAAGGCTTGTTAAGCACAACGCGAACCATCCGTTTGTTATAAAGCTAGGGGATATACCTGGTTTTGATAAGGTAAGCAACGATGAGAAGGTCAAGAACTACCAGATACACGTCTGTGCGTGCGGCCTCTCAAGGCATAAGCCATTCTGCGATGGAAGCCACAGGCGCGTGGCAGACGAGGATAGTGCAAAGGTATACGGTTACGATATAGAAGGGGGAAGGAGAGAGCTCGAGGACGACTCCGGATTGCAGAATGAGTATTGATTGCCAAGTGCGTTCAGATGCTTAAGCTTGCAATGTTTGACATAGGCGGTGTGCTGATAGCATACAAGGGCTCTTGGTACAGGGAGTATCTCTCCTCCGTCTCCGGAATGGGGGAGAATGAGTTCCATGCGGATATAGATGCAGGGATAACAGGCATGGAGCTCGGCTCAATGAGCCTGGAGCTATTTGAGAAAAAGATTGCGGAGCGGCTTGGGATTGCAACGAAGGAGGTTGATTATGTCGGCTTCTTCGAGAAGAACGCATCGCTTAACTACGAGCTTCTTGACTTTGTGAGGGAACTGCACACCCGTGTAAAGACTGCATGGCTCTCTAATATAGACCCTTACAGGTACGCAGCTGCTGAGAGGATGCTGGGCGAGGGGAAGGGATTTTTCGATAAGCACTACGCATCTTTCGCGATGGGTGTCAGGAAGCCTGAGCGGCAGATATACGTATCCGCAGTGGAGCCTTTCGCAGTGCGGTATGAGGATGTCTCCTTCGTCGACGACCTTGAGGAGAATGTAGAGGCTGCGGCAAAACTCGGGATAAACGCCATCAGGTATTCGGTATTCAAGGATACGGAAAGCGCGCTTGAGGAGAAGATAGGTGCAATGCTTGGACGTTCGGCATAAGCTTGATACGCCGGGACTGGGAGATTCATGCATCTTCTCGATGCATTTTGAACCCAGAAAGCCAAAGGCCACCAGATCTCGAGTTTCGCCTGTTTTTTCTGGCGCATTTACCTGGTTCTGCCATCCCGGCGCACAGATATATTACAAAGTTTTATTAATTAATATTGCTGTCAGATTATCATTTCCGCATAGCATGGTGAGCTTCTGAAGTTTGATGATTTCGTAAGGGCAGTTACAATAGGGCTTTTCGTGATGCTTACGATATTTGGAATCGCTTTCTCAATATACCTATTATACAATTCCACAAATATTTACCTTTACCTGATAGCCATAGTATTCCTCCTTCTTTCATCGATATCAGGCTTCTTCAACATATTCTCTTCGTATTCCTATTACAGGTCTAATTTCTACGCAAAGAAGATAGATGCCATAAGGAAGAGTCTTAAGCCCCTTGATTACACGCCTAAGGTCGCTGTTGTCGTGCCGGTTTACAATGAAGACCCGATGATGGTGAAGAACAATTTCCTTAAGCTCCTCAAGATGGATTATGAAAAGGGCAACCTCTCGTACTACCTGCTGGATGATTCTGATAAGAAGTACATAAACGATTTTCTTAGGAACTTCTGCGCATCCGCAGGGATAAGGTATATACACAGGAAGACCAGAAAGGGCTACAAAGCTGGAGCCCTGAACAACATGCTGAAGGTCTCGGATGAGGAGTTTATAGCGATATTCGACGGGGATGAGAAGCTCATAGACAGGGGATTTGTGAAGGAGATGCTGCCGTATTTCAATGACAAGAGCATAGCCTATATACAAACGGAGAAAAGGTATTCGAAGGGCTCTTTCTTCTCTGACACGGTAAACCTGTTCGACGCCTTCTTCTTCAAATTCATACAGCCTTCGAGGGCACTTAACAATACCGCAATATTTGCCGGATCTTGCGGCATGATAAGGCGCTCCGCTATAGATAAGGTAGGTGGTTTCCCAGAGTATGTGACAGAAGATACATTCTTCAGCTTCGAATCGGACAAGAAGGAGTTCAAGAGCCTCTATGTGCCGAAGGTGTATGCGCTTGGCAAGCCGATAATGAAGTTCAGTGATCTCGTAAAGCAGCAGTGGAGGTATAATTACGGCGATACGCAGTTCCTGCTTTACTTCCTGAAGAACAGGCAGGGCAAGGACAACAAGAAGATGGGCGCGCTTTCCAAGGTCGACTACTTCACGCACGGGTTCGGGCTTAATTACATATCAGTCATACTTATCTTCTTCACTGTAGTCTCTATACTCATAGTCTTCTCCTCGCTCCAGTTTGCGAGCATGAGCGCAAAGCAGCTCATAGAAGCGCGGTATCTTGGAAACTATATAGAGATCGCTGGATTTGGCGTATTTGCGCTCTCGCTTATTACCCCGGTCATACTCACAAAGGTATACTTCAAGTCGGTAAAGAAGGGGTTCATGGTCCTTTTCCTCAACTTCTCCCTCGCCTTCGTCAGGGCTAACGCAGCATTATCGGCAATTACCAACTTCCGCAGGAAGAATGCCTGGCGCGAGGGTTACAGCAAGTCAAGCAGGAGGCTTCCGCTTGCCTTCAGGAATTCCTTTACCGAGGTTGTCTTCTCGGCCGCACTATTCGGCCTTGGAGGCATAGCGCTTATGCTCAACAACCTCTCCGGAGGGCTGTGGCTCATCTGGTACGGCTTCTTATATACCTCTACATTCTATTTCTTCTACAAATACGGGTAATCATTTGATCCTTGTAAATGTACACGAGACTCCGAACGGGAAACTCATAGCCGTATGCGATGAAGAGCTTTTGGGCAGGAGATTCTCGGAGGGGAACAAGGAGCTGGATCTTGATAGGTATGCCGATTTTTACAGAGGAGAGGCGGAAGACGAGGATGTATTTGCAGACGGCCTAGACCCTGAGGATTTCTATACGGTAAACGCAATAGGCGAGAGGGCTACAGGGGTGTTCATAAAGAAGGGCATAGTTAAGAAGAGCCAGGTTGATTCCGTGCAGGGGATACCTTTTGTGTACATATGCAGGGCATTCGAAGGCATCCTGGACGAATAAAGCCCATTGCGTTTGGATTTATGCCGCATGCATAACATAATTTATTATTGCCTGATATATACTAGTGATTTGAATGATGCCAAATATAGACCCTAGAGCGCTTAAGAGCATGATGGACAGGATGGGAATACATAGCGAGGAGCTTGAGGCGAGGCGCGTGGTGATAGAGTGCGAAGGGAAGGATATAATAATAGACAACCCTTCCGTAACGCTCATAGAGGCACAGGGCTCTAAATCCTTCCAGGTTGCTGGAGAGGCAAGGGAGGTTAAGAAGGAGGTTCACGCTGAGATAAGCGAGGAGGACGTGAATATGGTTATGGAAAAGACAGGCGCGAGCGCGGATGAGGCAAGGGAGGCGCTGAACGCATCCGGCGGGAACATAGCCGAAGCAATCCTGAACCTGAAGGGGGACGCCCAATAGGTTTTAATGTCGTGAAGGTATAGAAAGATTTAAATAGCTTACTATACATATACTATTGGCTTACATTTAGCGTTAGGCTCTTTTACCAGGAGTGATTCTAAGCTTATTATATGCTTTATTAGGTGAAAATATGGCTGAAAAACCGCACATGAATTTGATCTTCATAGGTCACATAGACCATGGAAAGTCAACGACAGTAGGAAGGCTGCTTTATGATACAAAGACGATCTCCGAGCAGGACATGAAGAAGCTAAAGGAAGAGGTAACAAAGTACAACAGGCCCACATTCGAATTCGCCTTCGTTATGGACCAGCTCAAGGAAGAGAGGGAGAGGGGAATCACAATAGACATCATGCACAGGGATTTCCAGACACCCAAATACTACTTCACGATAATAGATGCCCCTGGGCACAGGGATTTCGTAAAGAACATGATAACAGGCGCGTCACAGGCTGATGCAGCTGTATTGGTTGTATCATGCGCTGATGGAATACAGTCCCAGACTAGGGAACATGCTTATCTTGCAAAGGTTCTTGGGATAAGCCAGCTCATAGTCGGATTGAACAAGATGGATGCAGTCAATTTTGACAGAGCCAAATTCGACGATGTCAAGAACAAGGTAGGAGAACTGCTCAAGACAGTAGGATATGATATAAGCAAGATAACATTTGTACCTTACTCTGCGCTTGAAGGCTCAAACGTCTCATCCAAGTCTGACAAGCTCTCATGGTACACGGGCCCTACGCTCCTCGGAGCTTTGGATACGCTCGTTGCGCCTAAGAAGCCTGTAGAGAAGCCGCTCAGGCTTCCTATTCAGGACGTATACAGCATAGCCGGATTCGGGACAGTGCCTGTAGGAAGGGTTGAGACAGGAGTGATGAAGCCTGGAGACCAGATAATCATAATGCCAAGCGGCGCGAAGACAGAGGTTAAGAGTATAGAGATGCATCACCAGCAGCTCCAGACGGCTGAGCCTGGAGACAACGTAGGCTTCAACGTAAAGGGTGTTGATAAGAAGGATATAAAGAGGGGAGACGTTGTAGGGCCGGCATCAAACCCGCCGACAGTAACTGAGGAATTCACTGCGCAGATAGTCGTGATAAACCACCCTACTGCGATAGCTCCTGGCTATACGCCGGTATTCCATATACATACGGCGCAGATAGCTGCAACGATAACCGAGCTTCTGGAGAAGAAAGATCCTAAGACAGGGCAGACAATGCAGAAGAATCCTGAATTCCTGAAGAACGGAGATGTAGCCCTTGTAAAGATAAAGATATCGAAGCCTATGGTAGTGGAGAAGTACAGCGACTTCCCGCAGCTCGGCAGGTTCGCGATAAGAGACATGGGCCAGACCGTTGCGGCAGGAGTTGTGCTTGACGTAGTCAAGAAGTAAGTGGTTATTTGCCTACGGCACGCATAAAACTTATAAGCAGGGATCCTACGGCAGTCAGCGCCATAGCCAACCAGATAGTGGATATAGCAAAGAGCGCGACCATAAAGTACAAGGGCCCTGTGCCTCTGCCTACAAAGAAGCTCAAGATATCTACAAGGAAGACCCCGTGCGGTGACGGTTCCCATACTTTCGAGCACTGGGAGATGAGAATACACAAGCGCCTTGTAGAGATAGAGGGAAGCGACCAGGCATTAAGGCAGGTAATGAGGCTACCTGTGCCTGATACTGTACAGATAGAGATAACGCTCTCCTGATCTTTTCTTTTTATTGAAGCAGGATATTCTCCTGCGTTTGTTACAGCCTTAGCCTGAGCGCCTTTGCATTCTCTGTTGAGCGCGCCAGCGTTACCCTCGACTCCATTTTGGGGGAAGAGAATCTCGTCCACGCGTTGCCTGATCTCTCTGAGATCTCAAGGAATGGATCGCCTTTTCTCCCAGATGATCCTGGCGCAACACAGAGAGCGCCGTCTGCCACATGGAATATGCCATTTGAGTATATCGCTTCTATCAGCTCCCTTCCTATGCCTATAGTTATCCTCTCGCCTTCTTTGAGCCCTGCTTCTGACGCAGTGGTGCTTAGCTTCATGTTCCCATATCCATCTACATGCGCCAAGAGCCATTTGGTCCTTTCTGGAATAAGGCTGGTATCTATCTTGTCCCCTAGAATTGAGTAGTCCGAGTGCATTATGCTTGCCAGAGCCTGAGGGAATATGTCTCTCGACCTGAACTGAGAGCCTGCGTTGGGAACTGATACTTCCCTGAGCTCAGTTATCGCTGGCTTTAGGTAAGAGAAGGATTCTCCTGACATTACCCCTATTACCTCCATGCCCCATTCAAGCTTTGCATATACAAGAGGCTCGCCTGCATTCCCATTCCTAGGCATGGAATTGTCCTTCCTTGGTGCCGTGTTTAGGAATAGGTATGTCCTTGAGTGCTTGCCTCTCAGAAGCCCTGTGAGCTCATTGTGATTAAGGGCAATCTGGTACGCCCAGAAACCTGTCTGCACTGTGCTGAAAGGCGCAACGGATATGTTCTCTATGCGCGGATTTCCCGCAAGCGCGGTTATCCTCTGGTTGACTTCAGCAAACGCAGGATCCCCTATGCCATAATCGGCTATTACGAATACGCTTGAAGTTTCATTCTCCATTTGAAGCGCCTTCTATGGTGCATTCTTGCAGAGAGGCAATCGCCTTCAGAAAGCCTTGTACTTTCCGAGCAGTATGTCCATTGTAAGATCCGTTATCCCGTCAAGCCATTGATCCGCAACTCTGCGCGCCTTCTCGTTGACCACGCTGAAGTCTGATCCTTCCTCGTTTATTATGTCTATGTTCAGGTTGTGCGGCTGGTCTATAGGCCTTCCTATCTGCGAGAGTATGGCTATGTTGCACGCCTTTACTTCTGGGCACTCCTTGACTATGTCTGAGGAGAGCTGCTTTGCGAGTATATTGTATATCTTCCCTATATGGTTGACCGGGTTCTTTCCTGCAGCTGCCTCGAGGCTCATAGGCCTGAAGGGAGTTATAAGCCCATTTACCCTGTTGCCCCTTCCTACCGAGCCGTCATCCCCGGCCTCGCAGCTCAATCCCGACTTTGTCAGGTAGACATCCTCGTTCTCCTCAGAATCTCCATAGTTTATGTAAACTTCGACCTCCTTGTCGGTTATCTTTGAGGCAAACTTGCGCACGTCCTCCTTTATCCCTTCCTTTACCTTTGAGTATGTGTCTACCGAATCTATTAGCTTGGCTACGAAGGCTATAGCTATAGTGAGGGTTATCTTCTCCCCTTCCCTTACGCCCATTACCTTTACGTCCTCTCCAACAGAAGGAGCGCGGTTCTTGTAATCCCTGCTGTTCAGATAGTTCTCTACCTCAAGCACTAGCCTTTCGGTATCGGTGAGAGGCGCAAAGCCTATTCCGAATGAGGTATCGTTTGCAAGCGGCACTGCGCCCTTTCCCCTCTGGAATATATTTGTCAGGTCAGCGCTGCCCCTTGCTATCTTGGATTCAAACGTGACTTCATTCTCCAGGTCCAGGAACCTTGTGTTAGCCTTCAGGTAATCTGTCGCCACTTTTGTTGCTATGTCGTTTACTTCTATTGTGGTGTTTTCCAGTCTGTCAGCCGCCCTTCCTGTTACTATTACCTCGATCTTTTTTGTTATCTCCCCGTGCCCGAATCCCACTTTGGAGGCCCCCCCTATTATAAGACCCTTGTCGACATTATGATGGAGTATGTATCCGCATTTGTCAAGGTATTCCCTGGAGAGCGCATGGCTCGTCTCGTCGACTATCCCGTCTATGAGGCTGTCCGGATGCCCAAGGCCTTTCCTCTCAACGTATTCCGTCTGCTGTTCTCCGACTGCCTTTGTAGTCATCTTGTTTACGTAG
>JAKBQS010000072.1 GCA_021835105.1 Microcaldota archaeon | reverse complement strand
GCGCTATAGCGACTTCTGCGATGGAGATGTGCGCGGGAGAGATACTTGATAGCAAGTATCAGAAAGCAGGAATAGTTCCGAGCATAGACGATTACATAAGGCTTGCGGAGCTTAAGTCGGCGTCCCTAATCTCAGCTTCGTGCAGTTCCGCTGCCATATATGCAAAGAGCAGAAGCTCTGATGCACTGGGCAAATTCGGTAAATATCTGGGACTCGCATTTCAGATAAGGGATGACATAATAGATTTTATAGGCGAGGAAGGAAACGGGTATAGGCCGAATATAATAAAGACCATAGTCACTTCCGAAGGGCTTGTGCCTAATGAAGCGCTCATAAAGGCAGCCATTCTTAACAACACATATGTGGACAGAGCTATGGAGGAACTGCATAGATTTGAGTGTCAGGAGCTCCTTGATTACTCTCAGTTCGTGAAGGTTAAGCTGAGGCGCTAGCTTACTTTATGCATGTTATCATAAAGGATATGCCAGTGGCAAGTTCTTTGATGCGTATATCCTTAAAACCATGCTTCTTCGCAACCTTAAGCAGATTTTTCTTATCGAAATGCTTTATGCTATGCGAGAGCCATTCGTATGATCCTCTGCCGAGTGCCCTTCCCGAGTATTCTATAATTTTCATATATCCTGAGAAAAATAGGCGTAGCGGCTTCTCGTCGGGAAGGGCCATGTCTATAAATACTGCACTGCCATTCTTTTTGAGCACACGGTAGGTTTCTGAGAAGAATGCGTCAAGGTCGATTATGTTGCGAAGGACAAATGCGCTTGATACTACATCGAAGCTGGAGTTTCCGTAAGGCATTCTCTGCGCGTCGCCTATGGAAAGCTCTGCGCTGATCCTTTTTCGAGTGAGCTTTTCCTTTGCTATCCGGAGCATCTTCTTGTTCGGATCTATCCCATACAGTTCAACATGTACCCCATGCTTATTAGCAGTGCGTTTTATGGAAAGCAGCATATCCCCCGTCCCTGTGCCTGCATCGAGAATCCTGAGCCTGCCAGGCTTTCCTTTGACTACGGACTCTGCTGCGGCTGCCCTCCACCTGTAATCTATTCCAAGGCTGAACAGGTGATTCATTATGTCATACCGCCTGTAGATTCTGTCAAATACCGCATTTATTTCCTTCTGCTCCATGTGCAATCATTTTTTGTAACGCTTTTCGTAAGAGCCAGGAAGTGTGCGCATGCCCAGATTAGAGTTTATTTCCTTCACTGCACGCTTAACTATCTCCTCTGACAGCCCAAGATAATTCTCTGGATTGGTAAGATCCACTATTACCTCTTTGCGCAGCACTTTCGATATTTTACTGGTTCTCATGAGCTCCTCTGAGAATGGAACGCCCTTCTTGTAAGATGAGAATGCTGCCCTTTTCGTAAGCGCATATGCCTCTTCCCTGCCCATCCCTGACTTTACCAGCTGCAGTAGTACTCGCTCTGCCAAGTTCACCCCTTTGAGCATGTGAAGGTTTCTCCTGACCATATCAGGATCCACCTCCAGCCCGGATAGTATCTCCGATATCTCCTTTATTGAATAATCGAGCAGAGTGAAGGAGCCCGGTATTATTATACGCTCGTTTGCACTGTTGGTAAGATCGCGTTCATGCTCAAGCGCCACGTTCTCTATCGCCACGGATACGGATGAGCGCAGATATCTGGCTATGCTGCATAGCCTCTCGGATCTATGAGGATTCCTCTTATGCGGCATTGTCGATGAGCCCGCTTGAGTGGCGCTGAATGGCTCCATTACCTCACCTATCTCAGTTCTCTGCAGATTCCTTATCTCCTTTGCGATTTTCTCTATGCAGGAGGAAGTTAGTGCACAGAAATATACAGCGTCAGCCACCATATCTCTCTGCACAACCTGATTTGAGACAAGGGCAGGTCGTATACCAAGCTTTTTCAGGACGCGCGCCTGGAGCTCATATCCATTGTCTCCCAAAGCCGCCATTGTCCCGACTGCGCCGCTTATCTTTCCGTGTATAGTGCTGATGCGCATATGGCGTTCCCTTTCTATGCACAGATAGACATCATAGGCCCATAAGGCAAACTTCATGCCATATGTGGTTGGAACCGCATGCTGGCCGTGGGTCCTGCCTGCGCATGGCAGCCTTATCCAGCGCATTGCTGCGGAGAGTAGTATTCTCTCTAGATTAAGAAGTCTTTTGTCTATAACTTCAATGGCCTCGGTAATTGCAATTGCAGTTGCAGTATCTTCTATATCGTAGCTCGTAACGCCCATATGCACGTACTTGCCCCACTGCTTCCCTGATGCCTCTTCAAGTGCATTTACAAGAGCGAGCAGGTCGTGGTCTATCCTGGCTTCTATCTCTGCAACGCGTTCCGGGCTGACATGTTTTATATTTGCATTTTTCTTTATGGCGTCTGCGGCGCCCTTCGGTATTATGCCTAGTTCGCCCTGCACCTGGGCAACTGTCCCTTCCACTAGAAGCCATCTTGAGATCTTGCTCTCTTCAGAGAATATACTTTCCATCTCCTTTGTCCTGTACCTGGCACTCCAATCTGCCATGTGATTAGCCCCTAGAATCCTTTTTCCGTCCTCGTGTCTATCATATCTTCAGCCTCGCTCCCGGTCCCAACCAGCGTTATTGGGACCTTAAGTTCCTTCTCGAGGTTTTCTATAAAAGCGCGCGGCTCATCGCCAAGCGCATCCATTCTTTTTGCACCTGCCGCGGATGGATATAAGGTATCAAGTTTGGTTATCGCGACCTGTGTGGCCCCGTTTAGCATTATCGACCTTTTTGCAAGTTCCTTGCTGAATGGTGCAGCGCGCCGCTGCCTGCCGGTAACCGTGCCGAATTCAAGCATGTTTAGCTGTTTTGCTTCAGCAGGATTTATCTCACCTTCAAGCGGCCCGTTCCCCACCCTGGTAAGAAATGATTTGAAAACAACTATCACATTATCCACCTTTCCCGGGCCTATGCCTACATCGGAGCATGCTGCAGATGCAGTTGTATCTTTAGATGTCACATATGGATAAGAGCCGTGGTATAGGGATAGGAAGGTTCCCTGGGTAGCTTCTATGATAACCCTCTCCCTATTATCCGCTGCGCTGTTGATGATTTCTGGAACATCGCCCACCATCTCTTTTAATGACTCGGCGTTGTGCGCCTGTTTTGCAACGCGCTTTACTCTGTCTACCTGCGCCGGACCACAGCCAGTTCCAGTAGTCGATATCTTTTTTGACAGGTATTCGTCGTTCCTGTCGGCTTCTTTGTGCGCGGGTTCTATTATGGAACAGTGGCTGTCGACTACCAGCCTTCCGCCTACAGAGAACTCATTGATCTCTTTCATAAGGATTTCGGGGTCTATAAGTACACCTGAACCTATAAGCAACTTTGCAGATG
>JAKBQS010000071.1 GCA_021835105.1 Microcaldota archaeon | reverse complement strand
GGTCACCGCTCCTTGAAATCTCCGGTTTCATGTAAAAAGACGTATTTGAATAGTTGAATACGTCTATCGTGTATCCTCTTTCTGCCTCGATGAGAAGATCAGGGGCTATGAATGCAGGGTTCTTTCCGTAATAGTCTTCGCCGTCTATAACGTTTGCAATGACGCCATTTCCCATTGACCTTATCCCCATCAGCCTTCTCTTAATCTCTGACTTGATCTTGCCTTTAGATGGTCTTTCAACTGAAGGCATGTCGAATCTTGAATCATTTACCCATATCATGCTGATTGGCCCGTTTGATACTGATGCGAATGCCTTTGTACGCCTCATATCGAAATCAAAATCGTGTATGCGCGTGTAGCTTCCTGCTGATGCGCCTGAAAGCAAACTTCCCGCAACCCTGTACGCAGCGTTGTGAATCTTCCCTGGCATTTTATCGTAAACCTTTCTTAGTTTGCTCCTCATCAGCATTTCTCTTATCTTATATCTCGCATCAGGGCTACTTTTTTGGGAGTTGTATTTTTCTTCTACGCTTTTCTTCAGGTTGGCATATCCCTCGCGTATAAGCCAAGAATTAATGAGGAATTTTGAGCGTATCGGCTGGGCGCCATGATCAGAAACAATCATAATGGCAAAGTCATCGTAATTGCCCGATGCATACTTGTAAAGTTCGCTTATCGCCTCAGATATTACATAGTATATTGGCATTACGTAGTTCTCCCACTTCTGATTGTTAAGAGAATAGTGCTGCATTCTGTCCGTCTCGGTGAAGCATGAGAATAGCAGATCGAAATCCTCGTGCTTTGCTATTTCCATTGTCATCCTGGCCCTTGCCCTAGCGCTAGCTGTATACTGCGTTGACGCTTCCTCCAATGTTATCCGCCCTTCCTTTAGTTCCCTTTCTATCTCAGGCTCCCCTGCAAAGCTGCTTTTCTTCGCGTATTTCTCTATTTTATTGGAACTGAATCGCGGGGCTAGAGGCCAGCCGGACATCATCTGAACATTCTTTTCGCTGCTTGGGGAGACAGCCATAGGCGGAGTTATTATGAAACTTTCAAATCCCCGTCTTCCCAGGATATCCCAAAACGCCCCTTTTGAGTTGTCAAAGTATACAAGCTGCTTTGTATAGTGTCTGTCAAGCACAAAGAAGTCCATAGAGCCATGCTTTGAAGGTTGGAGCCCAGTATAGAAACTTGGCCATGCTGCACCTGTCATTGGAGGAATTGTTGATTCGAGGTCAATTACGCCCCGCTTCCCAAAGCCAAATACCTCGGAGAATCCGTCTTTTTTATCATGCTCTGCGGAGAACTTCTTAAGAAGCCACAGCGGCGCAGAGTCTATTCCGATTATAATCAGTTTTCTTGATTTTTTTCCTGTCATTTCACCGCCTTTTAATCTGTGAATGCTGCACTGATGTATGAAACTACACCGTGATCATTTTCTGTTGAAGAATTTCCTGAATTCGAATAATTTAGTACCATGCCCTTCTTTGCACCTAGGGATTTTGAGATCAGCATTGCGGATGCTATAGGGCCGTATCCGCACGCACTGTTTCCAGATTCCTCGACACTCCTGTAGAATCCGTCAGGATCCGCCGCCTTTATCGCACGTATCAGCGGCTTATCGCGCATATATGCTACAGGTGCTGGCTCGTAATGGTTGAGATCAGAGCTTGCAATGGTTATCGCCTCTCTATTGTTTTTTTCTGCAGAGTGTAATACTGCCTCTGCGATAAGCTTTGAGTTGTAGTATGACTGTATGCCCATGCATACGCATATAAGGCTTTTTTTCGGTGCTACTGCGGAAAGGAATGGAAGTTGTACCTCTATTGAATGCTCCATGCGGTGAGCATCTTCGTCAATCGATATCTTATCGTCATAACGCTGTATCTCTTCTACCATATCTAAATCAGTGTCAAACTTTCCCATAGGAGTCTCCCATGTCGCCTCTGAGAGCGATATCTCATTGCCAATTCCAGTGTGATTAGGCCCTATAATTATTATAGTGTCTGCATCCTTTTTATTAAGCCTTGACGCTATTGCGGCATAGGTGAACGCCGCAGTCTTTCCTGAGTAGGATATTCCAGCATGAGGAGTTATGAACGCATTGGTACCTTTGCTAACCCATTCCTGCTCCCCTGCGTCTGACAGCATCGAGAATACCATTTTTTCCAACGATGCCTTTTGGCGCGGATAGAAGCTGCCTGCAACATACGGCTTCCTAATCATAGAATAACTTTTAACAGTTGGCGCTTAAATAGTTTTATGGCTCGCGAGAGTGAGATACTGGATAGGCTTGGGATGCGCTATGGGAGGGACCTTCACACGCAGCTTGCACATAAAAGCATGGAGGAGCTCTTCGTGGCTGTCTTTCTCTCCCCACAATGCACAGACAAGCAGGTAAACAATGTCACCAAGAAACTATTTCGCAGGTTTAGAAGCTTTAATGACTATGCCGATGTGGACATAAGGGTTCTTAGGCGCTACCTGAAAGGACTTAATTACTACAAGACGAAAGCAAGGAATCTAAAAGCCTCCTGCAACATGCTGGTAATGGATTTTGGAGGCACGGTCCCAAGAAGCATAGGCGAACTTACCAGAATGCCAGGGATAGGAAGGAAGGTGGCCAATGTAATACTTGAAGAGGGTTACGGAATATGCGAGGGCATTGCAGTAGATACGCACTGTGGCCGGGTAGCCAGAAGGCTCGGACTCAGCAGGCACATGGATCCGTACAAGGTTGAAAAGGACCTTATGAGAAGGTTTGAGAAGGATAGATGGTGCGAAGTATCTAATCATTTCATAGAGCTTGGAAGGGATGTCTGCACTGCAAGGATTAAGAAATGCGGGGGATGTGTGCTTAATGAGCTCTGCCCTTCAAGCAACACAATAAAGGATTAATTCACGAAAGATATTCCTTATTCCGTATCTTCTCGTTTATGTAATCGTCTACAAATGTAAGCCTAGGGCCTTGGAGCGCGTCCTGCTCAAGCTTCTTCTTTGACTTTATCATTCGCTGGAGCTCGTTTACCCAGCCCTTGTTGCCTTTTATCCATGTGTAATCAAGCATCTCCTGCGCGCGCTTCAAATCCACCTCGGTTGCATGTATTGTCATCTTATTCAGGAATTCGTACTTGTCTAGGTCCGACATGGTCACGCCTATAAATTTTGCTTCAGGAGTTGCGACATCAGATCCTATATAAGCAAGGTTTATGCTCCCGGTCTTTATGGTCCAGTAGATATACCAGCCCCACGCATCCGAATCCGTAAATACATATATTGGAAGCCCTTTATCCGCAAGCTTCCTTATTATACGTCTTGTTCCCCGCGCCGCCTGGCCCTGAGGAGTTATCAGTATCGCATTTTCTTTCTTCCATAGACCGTCTTCGTTTAGCCTCTGCCAGAGGGCATCTTTCTCAACCACAAGAACGTATTTG
>JAKBQS010000013.1 GCA_021835105.1 Microcaldota archaeon | reverse complement strand
TAGCGGCCCATTTTTCATCGACAACCAAACAACCACAATCAACTAAATGTTTATAAAGATTGAAATAAAAGCTTTTAACCGTGCCGCAGTAGCTCAGCTCGGGAGAGCGTCCGCCTGAAGAATTCTTTCAGCAAGCGGAATGTCGCCGGTTCAAATCCTGCCTGCGGCATCTTAGTCATAACCCACATATACTAAATTCCGCCACCGATGGCCTATACCATCATGGAAAACCATCCTGCAGGAATTCCGGCTTCAAGTTTATGGTTTAAGCCCAAAGAGCCCTGCCGCATTGCTGAACATCCCCCTGTCCGTAAAGAATAGGAAGTGATTGTCTATCTCAAGCCATCCAACTGGCATTCTTGCATCTTCAGGTCTGCTATCCAGGGATCTTCGCAGCCCCACGAAATCAGAGGTTAACACCCTAGATTTTTTCGGCCCCCTCTGCTCCCACGACTCCCCCTCCCCAAGTTTCTTTATTCTCCTCTCGACCTCGGCAGCCATATCCTTCCTGCAGATGTAAAAAACCTCGTGGAGTCCCAACTTTACACTCCCTCTTGCAAGATTGCCATTTGTTGCGTAATCATAGATTCTGCCCATCGAATTCGGAAGCGCCCCGAACTCATACTCCCCTCTTCCCATGTAGTCGAAGCTGAATATCTTGGAAATGGCATCAAATGCACTATCATCAAATCCTCCATTTGGCCTTCCCGCGCCGAATAGATAAGGATTCCCGGAACTTTTAGCATTAGGCTTAAGCAGGCGTTGTATGTGCCGCGTAGGCTCCATCGCCTCAGCAACTTCGCGCCTAAGCGCCTTTAGTTCAGAAGACTCTATATTCAATTGCCTGCTAGTATGGGCCATTCAAACACTCCTGTGAGCCCTACAGCCTCACTCCAGGTCCGCCGAATCCACCTACTCCGCCGAATCCCCCAGTGCTACTACCCATCCCGCCTATTCCCACGCTTACGTTGTTATTGTTTGCGATATGGTCTATGGCTATTGTGAATACAATTAGCAGAAGCTTGTCAATTGATGTGTCATATATGCTCAACTTATAAGCGTTCATTGCACCTGCTATTATGCTTCCAAGGAGTCCTCCAAATCCCTGCTGCTGGTCCATTGCTGTAGCAGCATTAAAAGGCGATGCCTTAGAAATTCCTGCTATATCCTTCTCACCCTTTGCGTCCTTTATTGCATAGTTATACCCGAATATCTGCCCTATAGCCTGCGCTATTACCTCCCCTCCTGCGTTTTCAAGGTCAAACTTGCTGTTTAGGTTTACCAGATGGCTTATCTTCACAGCCCTCCCAAGCTTGTTCTTGTTCGCATCGAAGAGCTCGTACTGCGGCTTAAGCGTAAGGTGCTTCGCATGCATAGATGCTGCAACCGCGCCTGAAACATCAAAGATATCAAGGCTCCCGCCGAGAGCATGCTGCCTCCCTGCGAATATGGGATTACCCTTGGAATCCATGACCTGGTAAACCACATTCCACGCAAACTGCATAGGCCTCTGTATTACATACTCATTGTCACTTAGCTCCATCCAACCACTAGTTAATCTATGCTGGCATAATAATAAAAATAGCTATAACTTCTGCCTCATCTCCCTGTAGTAATCCGAAAATCCCCATGAGGCATAAGCCTTATGCGCAGAGGAATTAGACTCGTGGACTGCTATGGAAACATATCTCATCTTGCGCTTCCTGAACCAGTCGAGCATGAAATCCTTCATCATCGTTCCAACACCAGATCTCCTGAAATTTTTCTCAACGTACAAATCGCCTATGTACCCTAGCTCCTTCAGGCTGTAAATCGGCGTATTCTTCTTTATGTAACCCATGGCGTAGCCTATTGGCTTGCCACGTGATTCTGCGATTATCACCATCCCGTTAGCCGATCTTATCCACTTTCCTACCCAACCTTTCCATATCCTATCAAAATCCCTGTCTGGCTTTAGATATGCCATTATTGTGCTGTCCCCCGAAGAAAGTGCTATATGGTAGTCAAGCATCTTTCTGGCCATCGCTGTAAGCTTACCTATATCGGCAATAGTCGCCCGCCTGAGTCTTACTTCGGGGACCTGTTTCTTCATATACTAAAAAGTGCTGCAGCTACTATTTAAACCTTTAAAAGGCGATAAATATGGTGTGAACATGTTCGATGGAATCGATCGCATAGACAAGGAGACAGCCGAGATACTGAATGAAGAGCTAGCCAGGCAAAAGGAATGCTTAGAGATGATTCCTTCGGAAAATTTCGTCAGCCTTCCTGTGCTCGAAGCGCTTGGAAGCATAATGACAAATAAATATTCAGAAGGTTACCCAGGAGCGAGGTACTATGCTGGCAACGAGAATATAGACAAGGTAGAAAACCTCGCAAGAAAGAGGGCAAAGGAGCTCTTCAAAGTTGAGCACGTAAACGTACAGCCATATTCCGGATCCCCTGCCAACTTCTCAGTGTACATGTCTGTGTGCAAACCTGGCGACACTATAATGGGCCAGAACCTTACGGACGGGGGGCATCTTACCCATGGGTGGAAGACGAGCCTAACCGGGCAGCTATTCAAAAGCGTGCCTTACCACGTAAAATCAGATGGATATATAGATATAGAAGAGGCAAGAAGGCTTGCGAGAGAGAACAGTCCAAAACTCATATGGGTGGGCGCCACGGCATATACAAGGAGCTTACCATTCTCGGAGTTTTCCGAGATTGCGGAAGAGTGCGGTGCATATCTCGCAGCAGACATATCCCACATATCCGGCCTTGTAGTTGCCGGAGCCCATGAAAGCCCAGCCAAATATGTGCACATAATAACAACAACAACGCACAAAACCCTGCGCGGCCCTCGAGGCGCAATGGTAATGGTGACAAAAAAGGGCGTCGAGAAAGACCCTGATCTTCCAGATAAAATAGACAAGACAATATTTCCCGGGATGCAGGGAGGCCCGCACGACCATGTTACGGCTGCAATAGCTGTGGCTCTTAAGGAAGCGTCATCTCAGGAATTCAGGGATTATGCCTTTCAGATAATCTCCAATGCGAAAGCCCTTGCCGAAGGCCTCAAATCAAACGGGATAAGCCTGGTAACCGGAGGCACGGATAACCACATGGTGCTTATAGACCTTACAAAGCACGGCAAGGGGCTTGGCTTGTTTGCGCAGGACGCCCTCGACAAAGCAGGCATAACGGTAAACAAAAACACGATACCAAATGATCCGTCCTCTCCTTTTTACCCTAGCGGCATACGCCTCGGAACCCCTGCACTTACAACTAGGGGTATGAAGGAGAAGGAGATGTCAGAGATAGCAGGGATGATAGCAGGCGTGATAGGCCAAGTAACAAAATACCAGATGCCTGATGAAAAGCAGGAGAGGCAGCAGGTGATAAAGAGATTCAGGGAAGAAATCGTCTCAAACGAGGAGATAAGAAAGGTGCGCTCTGAAGTTAAGGACATGTGCAAGAGGTTTCCGCTTTATCCATCGTTTATTTCCGGCGTTTCTTGATAGCTATCCTTATCTCCGAATCAAGCCTTCCAAGCTTCTTGTCTTCAAGGTTGGCAAATCCCATATGCTTTGTTACTGAAGGATGTACGGCTTCAACTGCCTTGAAGAGCTGCTGCGCCATCATCCTGTAATCGGGATGCCCTCCTGAAGTTGTCCTCAGCTCAACAAAATGGAAGAGCTGCCTGGCATTCATTCGATAATACCATTTGGCGAGGAAACCATAAGTCACCACATACTGTGCGTGATATGGCATATCTTCCTGCATTTCCCTGTAAAGCTCATCCGCAAGAGCCATCTTGGATTTATACTCGTCTGAGATTCCTATTTCCTCAAACTGGGGACGCATCTCAAATCCCATCTTTGTAGTTAACCTCTGCCTTTCCTGAGTGCCTATCCTGTGCCTCTGCAGATCCCTATAAATTCCTACTCTGCCTGTGAACTCGGCGAGGTACTCTACATGCTCAAAGGCCCTCCCAGGCTTTAGCCTCCTATTCTCCCTCTTTCCAACATACGCACCTATTATAATATCCCTCCTCTCCCGTCCTGCTGCCTTAGCATATTCCAGAGCTTCCCTAAAATTCATTCCTTCTGAAAAGCGATACACTATAGCCGCACATAGGTTAATCTGTGCCGCATCGTCCGGCCTATCCAAGCCTTTGCCTGTGTAGTCCACAAGGGATGCAGCACCTTTCCAAACAGCATTGGGGAGTGCCTCCGCAGCAGCACGCTCTGCACCTTCCCTAGAAGACCTTATAAAATTGATCTTTGCCTGGCCATAATCCCCTACGGTCCTTTTCATAAGCGAAGGTATGAGCTTTCCAAGCTCGGACAATATGCGCTTACCTATCCATCTTGATTCGCCAAGCGGTGAAGCAAGCATCTTGGTTACCAGGTTGTCGTAGGATCGCGCATTCGCGCTTATTCCAACATGCGTAAGCGTGGCCATTGGCAGATAGTCTCTCATGAAGTCAAGTGCATTCGCCTTTACCGCATTATCGTAAGCGCGCCTCAGATCTTCCTCAGAAATTCCGTATCTCTCTTCCTTTGCAGAATCCATCTCGGTTATGCGAAGCGTTGCATCCTGAACCCTGAATACCTGATCCTCAAGCCTATTAGATTCTTCTATGTACGGAATCATTTTTTTCATTCCTGAAGAGTATGAATCAAAAAGCCCGTCCATCAGGTCTTCATACTTATCGGAAAACCTCGATTCGGAGATGTCCATACCTTTGTAATACATATACCTTCCTCCAGGAAGCCTCTTGTCAAAAGGCACATATCTGGAAGACTTCTCTATATACGATGCCAGCCTGCTATCCTCTATATCCTTTACGGCAAGGTTGGATACAAATTCGCAAGAAACAGGTATTCCCCCTGCCATCTCCTGTATGGAGTCATCGCCATAATCTACCAACCAGGACTCGAAGAATTCCCTGCCCCTCTCCCTGTTGGGGAGGAACTCCTTTAGAAATAGGCGCCGGCCGGTAAGCGATGTCCTGCTATACCTGGAAAGAAGCGCACCAGCCTGCTCCGCAGTAAGAAGATCCCCTATCTTCCATGCAAATACGTTGCTATCGGAATTTGTCGCAAATTGATGGAGTTCACTCTCCTCCTCTTTGCTGAAAGATTCAGCAGCGATTCCTTTATCCTCCTCGCAGGATTTTATGATCACTTCCATTGAACCGCCTTCTTTAACTCTTCTATCCGTGCAACTTCGTTAAGCTTGGAGACACGCTCCCCTCCTACAATCCCGCATTTTATATATTCCGATCCAAATGCAACTGCAAGGTGTGCGATGAAAGAATCATATGTGTCCCTGCTCCTGTGCGATACCACTGTCTTCATTCCGCTCCGATGCGCAAGCCTAACAACATCTATTGTATCGCTCAGGGTTCCTATCTGGTTTACCTTTATCAATACTGCATTGGAAGAGTGCTTCTTTATTCCTGTCCTAAGCCGCTCCTGGTCAGTTGTGTATATGTCATCTCCTACCACCAATGCGCTTTCACCAAGTGCGTCATTAATCTTTGCGAAGCCTTCAAAATCGTTCTCCTCCATCGGGTCTTCAATATATCTGATCCCGAACTCCTGCGCAAGTTTATTGACGAAATCTATCTGCTCTTCCTTGCTTATTTTCTTGCCTGGGTAAAGGTATCTGCCGCCTTCATAATACTCACTGGCTGCAAAATCAATGCCCAGCTCCACCTCAACACCAAGTTCTCCTTCTATTGCATCAGCTATCGAGTGCGCCAGCCTGACATTCTCCATATCTGACAAACCTGTGTTCCATGCGCCTTCAACATTTACCCCATAAGCGCTACCTCGCCCACCTAGCTCTTCTCCAAGCTTTTTATGCGCCAGCCCATTAGCATACGCATTTGCCATGAAGCCCTCGCCCTTCGGTGATACCAATATCTCCTGGATGCTCATATTGGAATGCGCATGCGCCCCTCCTCCGATAAGGTTGCCAATGGGTCTTGGAATTCCCTCATTAATTCCTGAGCCCTTCATAAGCACTCTATTAACGTAATCGCAAAGTTCCATCCCATTGCACTTTGCCGCAAGCTTTGCAGAAGATAACGATACGCCTGTGGCGATATTTCCTCCTACCTCTTCAAAGCGCTTACCGCTTATTGACTTAAGCGCTGAGTCAATGCCTACCTGATCTTCTGCATCCATACCAATCAAGCGCCTCTTGACTCTTCCGAATCTTTCAATTCCAGCATCAATGCCGTCTTTAGGATAAGCACATACCTCGTGCTCCCCAGTGCTTGTGCTGTTAGGCACCCTTGTAAGCGCCTTATTACCATCCTTTCCGGTCACGAGAACTTCCACAGTGAACCCGCATCTAGAATCAAGTATCTTCCTCACAGAAATATCCGTTATCTCGCATGCCATATTCTCACTTGATAATCATATCTACAAGCTCAACCCCATTTATAATCCCAAGGCTCCCCAGGTCTCCTATTTTCTCATCAAACTCTTCAGGTTCTCCATGCATGGCCTCTACGCCTGTAAACATCACAGGCACAGGATCATCAGAATGCGCCTTCATCGTGCATGGGGTCGCATGGTCCGCAGTGACGCAAAGTCTGATGCCTTTCATATCAAGCATGCCAAAGAAATTCGCGTCAATCTCCTCAAGAATCTTCGCCTTAAGCGGCGCATCCCCATCGTGGCCCGGTTCATCAGGCCCTTTGATATGTACATATACAAAATCATATGCATCGATATTGGAGTTAACCTTGTCTGCCATAACCTTATAGCGCACGTTTCTCTCCTTTATCTCTGGAATCTCTATTGGGTTCATCCCTATGAGCCTCGATATGCCTTTCTCTACGGCCATCTCCGCAATGAAGGCAGCCTTCTTCCCAAACCTTCCATTAAATCCCTCCACATTGGGAAGTCCTACTCCAGCATCCCTCATCAGAAGCGAATTGGCTTCATATACACCCTCCCTGCGCCTCCTCTCGTTAACTTCAGAGCCGGATAAAGCCTCTATGACCTTGCTTATGAAGGTGTTAAGGACATAAGCAGTGAATTCCGCTTCTTTGCTCTTGTCAAGTGGAACAACATCAGGAAGCTTTCCCAGCTCTCCTCCTACAGCAACAGAGATTGTGCCTTTCTTCACGTATCCAAGATCGGCATTAGATACCATATGCGAAAAGCCTCTTGATTCAGACCTGAAGACACACGCTCCCCTATGCCCAACGGTTGGCTTAAATTCGAAGCTCACGCCATCAATCCCCAAATCAACCTTGCTTATCTCCTCGCCGAGAAGCTCTGCATCCCTGGTACTGATCCTGCCTGCCCTCCTGTCTATTATCCTTCTATCATGCCCTATTGTTGCAAAGTTGCATCTTACACCGAGAGTCTTTTCCCCAACATCAAGCCCTGCACCAAAAGCCTCAAGAGGCCCCCTGCCTGTGTAATCGCTAACTTTATACCCAAGAATTGAGAATATTGCGGCATCGGATTCCGGAGCAATACCTTTTCCTACCGAATACATCATCCCCTTAGATGCGTTCTTGGCAAATCTCCTGAGATTAGGCATATCCGCATACTCTAGCGGTGTCATGCCACTAAGCTCAGGGTTGGCCCTATCAGCCGCTCCATCAAGGACAACCAGGACAATTGCCATAAGCCCACACGGATATAATTTGTATATGAAATGGCAGTCTTTAATAAAAAAGGATATGTAAGCAAATCAGCCTTTCCTCATACCAAAGAAAACCACAGCTAAAACCTGCCACCAAAGGTATCTTTGAGGTAAATGCCACGGCTCTACTATCAACAAATTAGAGCATTAAGCGCATCTGTTTTCTGAGCAAATTCCGCACAACATTTATTATCACCACTTCTGCACGTATAAACCTGTCCATAAACCCCGTAATCTGCCCATAAAGTAGGAGTTTATGAACAAGGCTCGCACAACCAAAAGTATTATAAACAACCATAAGCCTACATTTAATAAAAAAGGGGTTGAGACATTGCGCGCCATAAATACCCAGTCACAGATTGCAGGCTCACAGGAAAATGCTTACCAGCAGCCGGGATATGATAATGGAAATCCCCGCATAAATGCAGGCCCACAAGGCGGCAAGACGAAGATGATTATAGCATTGGGGATTGTTGCATTAGTGGTAATAGTTGGCGTGGCATTTCTTGCATTCAGCGGTACAAGCAGCAAATACGGCGCCTTAAGCAGCCTGATACCTTATCTTGCTACGAAGAAGCCTATACCTATTCTTACATTAGCAAATGCGACCTCTGCGCTTCAAAGCCAGCAGCACAACGTAAATGCCAACTATACGGGCAACTACCGCATAGCTATAAGCAGCCCTCTCCTAAGCCAGTCCGCACTCTCAAACCTGGTATTCTCTGTACCATTCAAGCTCAACCAGGAAAGCACTGACAATCTTTCCAGGTCAACAATCTCACTTTCACTGAGCAACAAGACCGGATCATCGCTCTTCAGCGCCTACGCAATAGTAGTAATGAACCTTACCGGCCTAAAGAGCAATGCATATTCAAACGTATCAAATAACCTTAAATTCGCATGCTTTAATGCAACAAGCGCACTCGTCCCTATCTATACTACTACTGGCGCATCTCTGGCGCAGTCACACCTTCTATGCATAAGCGGCAACATGCTCAAGACTCTTCAGGAAGCAGAGGCAAATTCAACAGGCGTAACGTCCCTCAACTTATCAAACGCATCAGCATACCTAAGTGGGATAAACGTAACAATTAATTCTTATTCGCTCAGGAGCGTGCGCAACACTCCATGCCTTTTCTTCAACGGAACTATTAATGGCACAATGACGGCTCTGGGCAATCAACTAGCAAAGGAACTCAACTCTTCGGGGTCGTCAGGGCTTGGCCTGGGCAGTTTGAATTACACACCTTCAATAAATGGCTACTTCTCAGAATGCGTCTCAACAGCAAACGCAACAACTCTGAACTCGACTCTAAACCTCAATGCGAAGATATCCATATTTTCATTAAACATAAACGGCAGCATGGCGCAGGTATCTTCAAATCCTCCCGTGCCTGCTGCGCAGATACTAACATTCCCTCAAAATGCTGCCTATATTAAATACGCACAGCTTCTTCCAGGATACTGCCTCGGGTCAACAGTGTCAGGCTTCTACGCCATATGCAGCAATATCACTGCAAACACTACGGGCAGCGTGGGCATACTATACGATATAACTCCTTCGTTCATATACTCATTTAACTCTACCAACTCCTCCAGTTCCGCAACAAACATCACAATTACCGGGCTCTACTGCTCACCATCAAGTTCGCAGGGTGGGTTCTCTTACCAACCACAATCCGCACCTCCGGAAAGCAACTTCTCAAGTACAAAAATAATTATCAATGAATACCAACCCACCCAGCTAAGCTTCAACTGCGGCGTAAAAGGACCAATCGGAACAAGGCTAAATGTAACCCTATGGGGCATGGTATATAACGGCACAGCATTCAATGAGACCGAACTCGCAACAATATCGGGGTACATAAACACCAACGGCACTCTGCCAGTGTCATACAGTTCTGCGAACCAGTCATATTACCATCAGAATATAACCACGACTACAGTTATCGGAGGAGGCAGGCTGCCTTCAACATTCTGCATCGCAAGCTCGGGCTACCTCTGCCAAAACTATACTTACTCTGCTGCCACGGGCAACTTCACTGCAACAATAGGGCAGGCGACAGGATCCGACTGGACTAATGCAACTTTCGGTTTCCAGCCTAATTCAGTTCCTTTGTACAACTCATCAATACCTTCATTTCCGGATGGAACATCAATTCCTATAAGCTCCTTAAACTCCAGCCAGATTGCGGAAGTGAGCATACCTGTAAGTGGTCCAGTGCCTGCAGGAACGACACAGTCAGGTACACTATGGGCAGAGTATCAGATGTATGGTGGCACTTACTACTCGGAAATAGCATCGGTAGATATGAGCGCATCATAAAGCATTAAGGAGAGCACAAAATTTAGGTTATATTCCTGTGCTGTTGCATCTCAGATGCACAACCAATGGCGAGTATATGGCAATTCTATCGAAGGATATCAAAGCCAAAGGATTAGGCTCAGATGCCAGTGTGCTGGTCAGAGAAAAGCGAAGTAATCCAGGCAGCGCAATTGCAGCGAATGTAGAATGCACGCGAATAACCGAGGCGCTGGAAAAAGAGCTCCTCTCCAAAAAAGACGGTCCGCGCCTGCTTAAGATAAAGGAACTGTCAGCAGACGAAAAATTCAGCAAAATAATAAACGAAATCGCTACGCACTACGAAGACGAGGCTGTAGGTAATGGGATAGCCAGATTCTTCATGCTTGCAATGCTTAATACTGAACCAGACTACGAGAAAGCCGCACACTTTGCAAGCATTCTGCTGGATATGCCCAAGTATGTCGCGTTAAGTGTCTCAAAGCTCATATCAGACGAGTCATACGTATGGCACAACGCGATATTCAGAGACATGCGTATATTAGATAACCCCAGCGCTTTAGCCGCTCTCTCAAATGCAGGCTATACCTCTTCAAATGACCCTGAAGGAATACCATACTGGTTTTACAGGATAGCAATGTATATGCCTAAGAACTCAATGTTGCATCTCGATGCGCTTAATGCTCTGGCTAATTCAGGATCCGAACCGCATAGAGTTAAAGCAGCAATCAAAAGCATGTCGGAAATAGCTGAAGATATATATTACACAGATTCCGATCCTAACCTTCTGCAGCAGGTGCTAATTACAATATTATCTTCAAAACAGGCCGGTGTAGAAGCTATCGCAGTTGAGCTATCTAAGATATCAAAGCAGCTTTTTTCCAACGAAGCCGATGGATACTACGCATCCTACAAATTCAACAGCTTTGCAGATATATGCGCTTCCATAAGAGATAATCCACAAGCTCTTGCAAGCAACCACTATTTGCATACAGTAGATTATACTTCCCGGATAGAATTGCTTTTAGGGGAGAGTAAAACGGCAGATTCTCCAGCAAAAGACGCAGCATGATATAGAATCAGGCATAACAGCCAGAAACCTATAAAAATAATGGTTAATAAGTACTGTACATAAGCTCCGATAATCTAGTCCGGTCAAGGATGCAGCCCTCTCACGGCTGAAACCCGGGTTCAAATCCCGGTCGGAGCAATTTACTCTTGGGGTTATATATAGAAGCCTCAAATGTTACCTTTTTCTAATATAATCTTAGCATAACATAGTAAGAGGCTAAGAATCCTGTTCTCCGCAACTCATTTTTTGGCTATATCAAATATCAAGATTTTGGATGCCTTATAATTTAGTGGTGAGCCTCCGTCATCAGAATAGGTTAAAATAGCTCTATTAGATAAGAAGTGATACTTAAGATTTATTGCGTAATTAGTAAAATTTGAAAAGATTGGGATTATTTTTTCCACATATTTGGGTTAGCAATAAAATTTGTATATCCATAGCCGTACCGGAGAGCTGGCCGGCTCCATATTCATGCCTGTCAAAATCATATCCTGATCAGCTTCGTGTTAGCATTGTATTTATTTCTGATCCTTTGTCGTATTTGATGGCCGCCGCGCCGAAAATTATGAGGTATAGCCATGCCACAAGAGAAACACCTCTTCCATAGCTATACTGCGCAAATGCTACGTGACCTACAAGCAGTTGCGTCGTTATGCCTGGTAGTATAACGAATGCTGCTAGGAAAAATATAACTATGTTTAATAAGCTGTAAAGCACTGCGGGCAGATACCATATCCGCAGCCCGAGGAGATATACTACTCCTATTATGGAGTAAAAAGCAACTTCTGTTTCCAGCCAGAATGTAACCTGGCTGTTTGCTCCAGGGCTTGAGAACAAATGGCTAGCAACATTAAGAAGAGCGAAAAACGAAAGGGAAAAGCGCAGCCAATGAACTTTATTGTAGGCTTTATTCAATCGCATTCTATCAGAACCTTATAAAGTGTATTCTTAATTAACTTACTTAATGCTTTCCACGAATTGCCAAATCATACTACTTTCATGCAAACAACATCGCCAGCAATGTTCTCAGGCGATACATATGGGAAGCTGGCAATCAGAATAGAAAGAATCATTTAACTCGAAAATTATACACCCATGGCTGTGTATGATTTAAAAGAGACACCCGCATCTGACCCATTCAAAATGGGCTTCAGCTGAAATACGGCCTCTTAGATAGAAGTATATTCAACGTGAGCGGCGCCTTTGGCATTCCAATAGTCAATTCATTTATCTTATTAGATAAATCCTCAACTGTCATGCTAAGGCCTTTCTTGTCCTTCTCTGATCTTATCCTTACTGCTACTGTGCCACTAGCGATCTCTTTCTCTCCAACAACGCATATGTAAGGCACCCATTCCTTCTCTGCATTCATTATCTTCTTGTTCAATGTATTGTCTGTGTCATCAACGTCTGCGCGCACGCCATTTTTCGCAAAAGAGCTTGCTATATCCACAGCCTGCTGCATAAATTTATCAGATATCGGCAGAACCCTCACCTGCGTAGGAGTTAGCCACAACGGAAGCATAGGCGTTCTGTGATTCGTTTCGTCAACAGCTGCAAGCTCGAGCAATGCATATATGACTCTCTCTATGGCGCCGCTCGGACTGCAATGGAGAACTATGGGATATTTCCTGCTGCCACTGCTATCTACATAACTCATCCCATATCTCTTCCCGTTCTCATGGTCTATCTGCACAGTTGCAAGTGCAGTAGCTTTGTCTGCAGAATCTATTATGTTGAATTCAAATTTAGGGTCAAAGTATGCGTACCTGAAGTTCCACATCTCTATCAATGCCGGCTTCTTAAGTTCCTTTGAGACTATCTCTTTTATGAAGTCAGGATTGTCCCTCCAGAAATCTTCAGTGAACCTGAATGCAGCCTCATACTTGTCCATGCCTATCCCAATACCTTGAAGAACATCAACACAGAACCTGAACTGGCTCCTGAATTCGGACATTGCCTGTCCAAGATTTTCACAAAGCGTATGCATATCTGGCATTGAGAATGCACGAAGCCTCTTAAGTCCTGCGAGTTCCCCACTCTTTTCCCGTCGGAAGCTGTATCTGGTCAGCTCATAGAACTTGAAAGGAAGATGCTTATATGATATTGTTGCATCGTGCGCCATGAGAAACTGCCCGAAATCAGCTGAGAACCGCAGGAAGTATTCCTTGTCATCTGATTTTAGCACATAATGCCTTGCAGGGAATCTGTGCAGATACTCTTTGAGCGCAGGATGCGCATAATCATACATTATTGGCGTCTCGACTTCTACTGCCCCGTAACCTATCACTCTGGAAGTGACATAACTCTCCAGAAGAGACTTCATAAGCTTCCCGTTCGGATAGTACCTGAAATTCCCGGAATCCGAACCTGGTTCATATCCAACAAGCTGCAGCCTCTTCATATATGCTATATGCGGCGGTTCGGTTGTGTATGTGCGCACTTTCTTTATTTCGTAATCTGCAAACTTCTTCAGGTTGGCACTCTTTGAGAAATCAAACTCTGAATAAGGCCAGAGCTTCCCCTTTTCATCAAGTATATACCAAGTAGAGACTACCTTATCTTCCTCAGCAAGCGCATGTGATTCTTCATCGTTTCCGTGTGCCTCTTTTTGAACAGGGGAAAAGCTCCTCGCCTGTTCTGCAAGAGGGTGGCCTTTTATATCAAGCATCAGCTTCTTGTTCCATCCGAAAGGTGCCTTAACCGTTTCGTATCTAGCGCCAATCCTCTCATACATATAATCCATAATCCTCTTTGCCTCTGCAGGCCCAATGAGGTTATTGCTGAGATGCGCATAAGGGTACAGGACCAGCCTCTTGCGCTTTAGTCGATCCATAAGATTGCTTATATCCTCTACTGCAGAGTCTGCAGCAGATTCGTCATCGCCCTTCTCAACACTTATAAGCACCGCAAGCGCGTCGCTCACGCTTACTTCTTTCGCCTCTGCTTCGTCATGCGGTTCAGCCTCTATCTTTATCGGAGAGAATGCTATTTTCTCAACATCAAGCTCTAGTATCTTCATCGACCACGCCTTTCAATGCTCCAATCCATATGTCAAAATACATAAAAACGAACAACATTCAGAGTAAGCAAAGCAGACTTATATTTCTTTCCAAGTCCAGCAAGGAATTGGAGCGCAACAAAACCCCCAGTATGCAGCTGCACAATAGCGGCAGGCAAAAATCAAAGAAGCTATCTATTAGAGTTTAGAAAAAGAAATCACATTCTTAGGCTACTTTTTGCCAAAAGCATTTCTTCGGGCCTCAAGCTGTATCCTGAACTTCTCCACATCGCTAAGTTCTACAGGCCCGCGCTTATTTGACATTAGTTCTTCCCTTGCTCCTGGTTCTATATTCTTCAAAACCTTTGCAGACGTTTGTGCACCTTCTGCACTCTGTTGTCTGAATCTCATTCTATCACAATTCTCTAAATGCTATCCTAGTATTTAAAAGTTACCATAGCATAAAAAAACCAAAAAAACCACAAAACAAGACAACAGGCAAAGCAAGTGAAAGCTGAAAGAAATAGTACGCGTGCATATAAGATATGCACGCAATACAGTGGGGGTTGGTGATAATAAAATACGCACAACTTACGCTAGTATCATGCATATGCTTATTTATATAGTTTATTATATAATAAAAATTATATTTTTAATATAATAATATAAGCAAATTATATATACTTCAGTGCCTTCACTCGCGCACCTAGACAAAATTCTAGCACTTCCCTCCGCTTTTCAGGGCGTCCTTAACATTCACATCAGTTACTGAAGAAGATAACATATCTACTACATTATCCGTCCTAACTCCGCATGGCTGCAGTAGCCCATTTCTGGTTATCCTCGCATGGTACCGGCATCCTTCTGTGCAGATATCCCTTACCTTGCATGATAAATTGGGGCAGGTATTGTTCCTGGAGTCCTTTACCTCAATTACCCCTCCGCGTATGCTGAATATCTGGCCCCCATAAGGATAACTGTAAGGTATCTTGTAAGTAGCAGCAGCGTCTAACCTACTAATCATCTCATCCAGAAGGGAGTCATAGTACCTCTGCGTATCCTTGCTGAAAGAGAGCATGGAGAACATCTTTATCCTTATTCTCTTATTCGATGATAAATCCACATAATCATCGATCTCATTAAAAGTCTCCTTTCTTACTACGCAATTTATGCTCACCGACAAACCTGCAGCTATCGCTACATCAAGTCCCTTAATGACAAGCTCAAGCGCGTCTATTCCTGTAACTTTCCTGAATTCTTCTTTTCTGAGCGAGTGAAGCGATAGATTCAGTCCATCCAAACCAGCTTCCTTAAGCCTATACGCAAGAGGCTTTTTTCCATAGGAAAGCCTTGTTCCATTGGAGGTAAGCTTTACCGACTTTACAGATTCAGAAGACTTAAGCTTCCTGACAAAATCAACCAGTTCCTCATCAAGAAGGGTAGGTTCTCCGTCTCCTGCAATATGCACAAGAGCCTTCTTACCTGTTATCTTAACAAGCCTCTCAACCAGCCCTACAAACTCTGAATTTGATAGCGCAGCTCTGTCTCCAAGCTGAAATACATCATCATGACACTTGCCATCCGTATCTGCGTCAAAAATGCAATTCTCATTGCAAACCCTCCTTGATATACGTACCTTCTCAGGAACCGTCTTATCTATGCGTATGTTTATAAGATCCCGCCTCGATTCCTTCTCGGCGACAGTCCTAATTAAAGATTCTTCATGCACAGCAATCAATAATTATTTGACCAAAATCTTTTTAAGGCAAATATATAAATAATATTATATTAAAAATATAATACAGTTAGAATAATCTAGGTGCCTTAGATTGCCGATAAAAAAGGAGACATGGGCAGAATACCTTAAGGAGTCGATATCCTACCCAGAAGGAACTAAATTTCCTTTTTACCAGCCCCATCACGTGCTGGTTCCGATAACATATATCACTCCAAACTACTTTTCAATACGCACCCTTGCAATAACCTCGGCGCTTACGAACCTCGGGCACACAGTCTCTCTTCTGATACACGATAACAACATAGTGGCGCATAAGTACATATCGTCTAACAAGCTTATGAGGCAGCGCACTATCTCAGGTGGCTATCCCGGATACCTGATAGAAGAGATATGGCGCCTTCTGGAGATGTTTGGCGCAGAAAAGGACAGAATAAGAGTAATAAAATCATCAGATATATGGCTAAACCTTACAAAGGATACATCCCTGTATCTCGAGTTCTATTCCATGCTCGCAAGGCTAAAGCTCTCAAAGGACGAGCTGACTCTTGACAAACCCGAACCTCTATACCGATTCATAGAGCGCCCGTTCGACATATACCTCTCAAAGAACTATCGGAAAGTAACCAAGTATGATATGGAAAACCCTACAATATTCCTGCTCAATTGGGTAAATTATGTACCATCAAAGAAGATCCTGCAGGAATTCAGCAAGATAGACAGGGAGAAGGAAGAAAAAAGGTTCCTGATGCTGTCAATGCATGACCTTCCTTTAATAGAGAAGGACGACCAGATACCAAGCTGCGGAATGTCTCTTGCGGAAATTAAGGATATAGTGGCGCACAACAATCCATCAAACCAAACTATCGAAGCCATAGAAGAGCGATTCATCAGGCCTGTCTCCAAACTGATGCAAACGCTTGATATAACTGAATCCAAGGAAGGAAAGGCCAAGCGAAGCAGAGCGCCTCCTGGTTTCTGCGAACGCCTTTACCTGCTTCTATCAAATATAGATGACCAGATGAAGAACAGCGAGAGATCAGAACTCAGGGAGATGGTTGTTTCATCTTCCATAGACTTTGAGAATATACAGGGCCTTCTCTCCAGCCGCAGGGTAATAAGCGTTCTCAGGTTCTGTGATGGCGAGTATACAATATCCGAGATTGCTAAAAAGAGCGGCCTGCAGCTGAGCAATGCAAGCCAGTACATAAATAAATTAAGGGAGAGCGGGATAATATCAATGGATCGGAAGCCACGTATATTGGTAAGCGATATAATAATACCGAGTAGATTCCTTCTTGATGCTAAATAATAAATAATGGGTAAAAATTTGGGCAAATCTAAAAAGTACCCTGAGGCAGTAGTCGGCACATTCATAATAAACAGGCAGGGCAGAATGCTTCTGGTAAAAGGGCCAAAATGGAAAGGGTGGAATATACCAGGAGGCCACATAGAATACGGAGAAAGCATATTTTCAGCAGCAGCAAGGGAAGCATACGAGGAGGTGGGGTTGAATGTAATTCCGCTAGGCATAATTGAGATTGCCGAAGGCATATTCCCAAAGTGGTTTTCAAAAAAGAAGCACTTTCTCTTCTTCGATGTCCTATGTTCAGCGATTGGCGATGAAGTAAGAATGGATGGCAGGGAGATAATGGAATATAAATGGGCCCCGTTAAGGCGGGCTTACAAAGACCTAGGTACGAATATAGCCAAGGACGCAGTTGCATACATAATGAAATCGTCTAGGAGCCATAAAAAGCGCAAATTCATAGAAGTAAAAAAATCATAGCAACCTTAATGGAATATCAATTCCACGGCTCTCTCGAAGTTTTTCATCCCTTCACCTATCCGTTCCTCGTTGTCTATAGAGTACCAATATCCAGAGAAGACGAAGCCGAACAGGGCACGCATCTTCGCAAGCCTGGGGAAGAGGTCCTTCT
>JAKBQS010000070.1 GCA_021835105.1 Microcaldota archaeon | reverse complement strand
GCGCTATAGCGACTTCTGCGATGGAGATGTGCGCGGGAGAGATACTTGATAGCAAGTATCAGAAAGCAGGAATAGTTCCGAGCATAGACGATTACATAAGGCTTGCGGAGCTTAAGTCGGCGTCCCTCATCTCGGCTTCGTGCAGTTCCGCCGCCATATATGCAAAGAGCAGAAGCTCTGATGCGCTGGGCAAATTCGGTAAATATCTGGGACTCGCATTTCAGATAAGGGATGACATAATAGATTTTATAGGCGGGGAAGGAAACGGATATAGGCCGAATATAATAAAGACCATAGTCACTTCCGAAGGGCTTGTGCCTAATGAAGCGCTCCTGAAGGCAGCCATTCTTAACAACGCATATGTGGACAGGGCTATGGAGGAACTGCATGGATTTGAATGCCAGGGGCTCCTTAATTACTCTCAGTTCGTGAAGGTTAAGCTGAGGCGCTAGCTTACTTTCTGCATGTTATCATAAAGGATATGCCAGTGGCAAGTTCTTTGATGCGTATATCCTTAAAACCGTGCTTCTTCGCAACCTTAAGCAGGTTTTTCTTATCGAAATGCTTTATGCTATGCGAGAGCCATTCGTATGATCCTCTGCCGAGTGCCCTTCCCGAGTATTCTATAATTTTCATATAGCCTGAAAAAAATAGGCGTAGCGGTTTCTCGTCGGGAAGGGCCATGTCTATAAATACTGCGCTGCCATTCTTTTTGAGCACACGGTAGGCTTCTGAGAAGAATGCATCAAGGTCGATTATGTTGCGAAGGACAAATGCGCTTGATACTACATCGAAGCTGGAGTTTCCGTACGGCATTCTCTGCGCGTCGCCCACGGAAAGCTGTGCAAGGATCATTTTCCGAGCGAGCTTTTCCTTTGCTATCCGGAGCATCTTCTTGTTCGGATCTATCCCATACAGTTCAACATGTACCCCACGCCTATTAGCAGTGCGTTTTATGGAAAGCAGCATATCCCCCGTCCCTGTGCCTGCATCGAGAATCCTGAGCCTGCCAGGCTTTCCTTTGACTACAGACTCTGCTGCGGCTGCCCTCCACCTGTAATCTATTCCTAGACTGAACAGGTGATTCATTATGTCATACCGCCTGTAGATTCTGTCAAATACAGCATTTATTTCCTTCTGCTCCATATACAATCATTTTTTGTAACGAATTTCGTAAGATCCAGGAAGTGTGCGTATGCCCAGGTTAGAACTTATTTCCTTCACCGCGCGCTTCACTATCTCCTCTGACAGCCCAAGATAATTCTCTGGGTTGGTAAGATCCGCTATTACATCTTTGCGCAGCACTTTCGATATTTCTCTGGTTCTCAGTAGCTCCTCTGCGAATGGAATACCCTTCTTGTAAGATGAGAATGCTGCTCTTTTCGTAAGCGTATATGCCTCTTCCCTGCCCATTCCTGATTTTACCAGCTGCAGCAGTACTCTCTCTGCCAAGTTTACCCCTTTGAGCATGTGAAGGTTTCTCCCGACCATATCAGGATCCACCTTCAGCCCGGAAAGTATCTCCGATATCTCCTTTATTGAATAATCGAGCAGAGTGAATGAGCCCGGTATTATTATACGCTCGTTTGCGCTGTTGGTAAGATCGCGTTCATGCTCAAGCGCCACGTTCTCTATCGCCACGGATACTGATGAGCGCAGATATCTGGCTATGCTGCATAGCCTCTCGGATCTATGGGGATTCCTCTTATGAGGCATTGTCGATGAGCCTGCCTGTGTGGCGCTGAATGGCTCCATTACTTCGCTTATCTCAGTCCTTTGCAGATTCCTTATCTCCTTTGCGATTTTCTCTACGCATGAGGAAGTTAATGCACAGAAATATACAGCGTCAGCCACCATGTCCCTCTGCACAACCTGGTTTGAGACGAGGGCAGGTCTTATGCCAAGCTTTTTCAGGACGCGCGCCTGGAGCTCATATCCATCGTTTCCCAAAGCCGCCATTGTCCCGACTGCACCGCTTATCTTGCCGTGTATCGTGCTGCTGCGTATGTGGCGTTCCCTCTCTATGCACAGGTAGACATCATAGGCCCATAGGGCAAACTTCATGCCGTATGTGGTTGGAACCGCATGCTGGCCATGGGTTCTTCCCGCGCAGGGTAGCCTTATCCAACGCATTGCTGCGGAGAGTAGTATTTTCTCGAGATTAAGAAGCCTTTTGTCTATAACTTCCAGTGCCTCGGTAATTGCAATTGCAGTTGCAGTATCCTCGATATCATAGCTCGTAACACCCATATGCACATATTTGCCCCACCTCTTCCCTGATGCCTCTTCAAGCGCATTTACAAGAGCGAGCAGGTCGTGGTCTATCCTGACTTCTATCTCTGCAACGCGTTCCGGGCTGACATGTTTTATATTTGCATTCTTCTTTATGGCATCTGCGGCGCCCTTTGGTATTATGCCAAGTTCGCCCTGCACCTGGGCAACTGTTCCTTCCACTAGAAGCCATCTTGAGATCTTGCTCTCTTCGGAGAATATTCTTTCCATCTCCTTTGTTCTGTACCTGGCGCTCCAATCTGCCATGCGATTAGCCTCTAGAATCCTTTTTCCTTCCTCATGTCTATCATATCTTCAGCTTCGCCCCCGGTCCCAACTAGCGTTATTGGGACCTTAAGTTCCTTCTCAAGGTTTTCTATAAAAGCGCGCGGCTCCTCGCCAAGCGCATCCATTCTTTTTACACCTGCCGCGGATGGATATAATGTATCAAGTTTGGTTATCGCGACCTGTGTGGCCCCGTTTAGCATTATCGACCTTTTTGCAAGTTCCTTGCTGAATGGTGCAGCGCGCCGCTGCCTGCCGGTAACCGTACCGAATTCAAGCATGTTTAGTTGTTTTGCTTCGGCAGGGCTTATCTCGCCTTCAAGCGGCCCGTTCCCCACCCTGGTAAGAAATGATTTGAAAACAACTATCACATTATCCACCTTTCCTGGGCCTATGCCTACATCGGAGCACGCTGCAGATGCAGTTGTATCCTTAGATGTCACAAATGGATAAGAGCCGTGGTATAGGGATAGGAAGGTTCCCTGGGTAGCTTCTATTATAACCCTCTCCTTATTATCCGCTGCGCTGTTGATGATTTCTGGAACATCGCCCACCATCTCTTTTAATGACTCGGCGTCATGCGCCTGTTTTGCAACGCGCTTTACTCTGTCTACCTGCGCTGGACCGCAGCCAGTTCCAGTAGTCGATATCTTTTTTGACAGGTATTCATCGTTCCTGTCGGCTTCTTTGTGTGCGGGTTCTATTATGGAACAGTGGCTGTCGACTACCAGCCTTCCCGTTACGGAGAACTCATTGATCTCTTTCATAAGGATTTCAGGGTCTATAAGTACACCTGAGCCTATAAGCAACTTTGCAGATGGATTTACAAAGCCGGATGGTATCTGCCGAACCTTGTAGTTTTTTCCCTCATATATTACAGTATGCCCTGCGTTAGGGCCAACTCCGGCACGTGCATTTACCGCTACCTTGTCCTTTATTGCGAGGTATGATACAACCTTGCCCTTTCCTTCATCGCCATATCCTCCGCCAACAACTACGTCAAGCATGTTTATCCAATTATATCTAACGAATATAATATTAATACTATCCATGGAGATTTGCA
>JAKBQS010000069.1 GCA_021835105.1 Microcaldota archaeon | reverse complement strand
CTTCAAATATAGAAGGTGGAATAGGACTCGGTGCTGCAGTAGACTACATGCTCTCGATAGGCATCGGGAGGATACGTGAACATGAGGAAAAGCTTACTAGATATGCACTAGAATCCATGGCCGATATCGAAGGAGTGGAGGTCTTCGGCCCCGGAATAGATGAGGCTGGGAGACGCGGTGGAACCATCTCCTTCAATGTAAAGGGCATACATCCCCACGATCTCTCCACGATCTTTGACAGTGAAGGCATAGCAATACGCGCCGGACATCACTGTGCAATGCCACTTGTCAATTCCGTCCTCGGCCAGGATGCGGTAGCAAGGATCAGCTTCTACGCATACAACAGCGAGGAGGATGTTGATGCACTTGCGCCTGCAATAAGCAAGGCAAAGGAAGTGCTCAAGGTTTCCTGAGGGACGCTTGGGTGGATAGCAGATATGCTATCATGTCCTCGAAGAATATATGCAGTTTCTCCGCCTTCTCCATTTCTAGATCCGAAGCCGATATTATCTCGTGCAGCTCCTTGGAATCTGCAAGGCTGCTGGATACTGTTATTATTTTTCCTCCCGGAACCAGATGCTCAGGTGCGGCTTTTAGGAATCTGCGGATTGTTTCGTTCCCTCCCGGACCGCTCTCCACCTGGATAGCGATTTTCCTATCGGCAATCTCTCCCGATTCAGGGAGATAAGGCGGGTTGAAGATTATCAGGTCAAACCTGCCGGCAATCTCGGAGAAGAGGTCTGATTGTATGATATGCGGAATGGTGTGAAGGGCTGAGGAGTTATTCTTTGCGTTAAGGTTCGCGTTTCTTACTGCGGATTCGCTTATGTCTGATAGCACCACGTACTCCACGTTGGCGTACAATGCGAGGTTTATGCCCAGTATCCCTGTGCCTGTGCCGAGATCCAGGACACGTAGGCCTTTCCTGTTTCGAAACTCACCCTCCATCAGCTGCTTAAGCATTGAGAGCGCGAGATAAGAATCTTCGGATGGCGGGTATACATCTTCAATTACAGCTATATGCGGTTCGTTTGGATGCCCGGCTGAAGGACACATACAGATAGATTGCTTTGCGGATTTTTATAGGTTATTGCAGAAGGTTCATTATGCTATTTGGAGAGATTGCAGACTATTACAGCAAGCTTGAGGCAACGCAGTCAAGGATAGAGATGGTGGGCATCCTCAAGGATATGTTCAGCAGGATGGGCGGGGAGGAGATCGCCAAGATGGTATATATGACACAGGGAGTCCTTGGCCCGTCTTTTGAGAGCCTGCAGGTAGGGATCGCGGAGAAGCTTGCGGAAGAAGCGATAGCAGAGGCTGCGGGTTACGAGAAGAAGGATGTCGTGGCAGCCTTCAGGAAGACTGGAGACCTTGGCACAGCTGCTGAGGAGCTCTCAGAGAAGAAGAGAAACAGGCTTCTCTCCTATTCGAAGCTATCCGGCGAGCATGTATTTGACACAATGATGGGCATAGCGAAGGCTTCCGGGGAGGGCAGCAAAGATGCAAAGATAAAGGGCATGGTGAGCCTTCTCTCTTCGGCATCTCCGCTTGAGGCACGTTACATTGTGAGATTTGCGCTCGGCACGCTCAGGCTTGGAGCGGGAGATGCAACAATAATGGAAGCTCTTGCGCTTATGGAAACCGGGGACAGGGCCAATAAGGATAAGCTCGAGAGGGCTTACAATGTCTGCGGAGACCTTGGCAGGGTCGCGAGGACCCTGACTGAAATGGGAATGGCGGGAATAGAAAATTTCAGGGCAGAGGTTTTCAGCCCTGTAAAGCCTGCGCTTGCTGAGAGGCTACCCACATCAGAGGAGATAATGGAGAGGATGGGAGGCAGATGCGCGGTAGAGAGCAAGTATGACGGGCTGCGTGCGCAGGTGCACTTCAGCAGGAAGAAGGGCAAGGTAGAGATATTCTCAAGGAACCTGGAGCGGATAACGGAGATGTTTCCCGACATATCTGAAGCACTCTTCAATGAGATCTCCGCTGATGAATGCATAGTGGAAGGGGAGGTTATAGCTTACGACGAAGTGGCTGGAACATTCAGGCCTTTCCAGGAAACAATACAGAGGAAGAGGAAGCACGATATAGATGAGAAGAGCAGACAGATACCAGTAAAGCTCTTCCTTTTCGACGTCTTGTATCTGGACGGAAAGGAGTGCTTTGGGATGCCTTACAAGGAGAGGCGCGGGCTGCTTGAGAAGATGATAAGGGGCGGCATGGTTATCGAAGCAGCAGATAGGATAATAGCGTCTTCGCCTAAGGAGCTTGATTCGTATTTTGAGCGCAGCATAGAGAGCGGTCTCGAGGGGATAGTTGCAAAGGGCATTGATTCTGTTTATGTTGCCGGGGCGCGGAGGTTCAGCTGGATAAAGCTCAAGAGAAGCTATAAGGGAGAGCTCTCGGATACGGTTGATCTGGTAATAATAGGATATTACAGAGGGAAAGGCTCAAGGACCGAGTTCGGCCTCGGCGGCCTGCTGTGTGCAGTCTACAACGACGCCACGGATATGTTTGAGAGCATAACCAAGATAGGCACAGGGTTTACAGAACACCAGATGAAGGATTTGTGGAACAGGTGCAGGGATATCTCAAGGAAGGCGAAGCCGGCCAGGGTCCTCTCCCAGCTGGAGCCGGATTTCTGGGTCGATCCGAAGTATGTGATAGAGGTGAGGGCAGATGAGATAACCAGATCTCCGACGCATATGTGCGGCAGGGAGAGCGACTCTGATGAGGGGTATGCCCTGAGATTCCCGAGGATAGTGAGCGAAGGGATACGCGAGGACAAGAGTGCAGAAGATGCAACTACAACTGAGGAGATAGTCTCTATGTACTCTGAACAGAAGAGAACAAAGGTAAAAGATTAGATAGTTTAATAAATGATTTTTACTTTTATATATGTTATCATGGTGTGTGATTTACTACAAAAGATATTTAAATATATATTTAAGATTACATACTAAGAGGCGATCAGGATGGTAGACTTTACAAGCGATTTGTTAGGAGGCAAGGGTTCGGGGGCTGACGCAGTCAGCGATTCCACGCAGATAAAGATAGTTACTGTTGGAGTTGGGGGCGGAGGAAACAACACGGTAAACAGGCTGCTCAAGGTTGGCGTTAAGGGAACGGATCTTGTTGCGGTGAACACCGATGCTCAGCACTTCAAGATAATAGATGAGAGAATAAAAAGGATACTCATAGGAAAGAACATGACCAGGGGTCTTGGAGCCGGAGGGGATCCTGAGATAGGAGCCAAGGCTGCAGAGCTCGACAGGCAGCTCCTTGAGGAGACCTTCTATGGAGCCCAGCTTGTCTTCCTATGCGCAGGCATGGGAGGCGGAACCGGAACAGGAGCAATGCCGGTAGTAGCGCAGATAGCCAAGGAGCAGGGCGCGATAGTAGTCTCAATGGTAACTTATCCATTCGATCTGGAAAGGGTAAGGAAGACTAAGGCTTCTGAAGGTATACAGAAATTGAGAAAGTATAGCGACAGCGTCATCATACTGGACAACAACAGGCTTGTGAAGCTTGTGCCTAATCTGCCAATGAACGAGGCTTTTGCCGTAGCAGACGACATACTCGCCAAGGCAATAGGAGGACTCGTATGGACAATTACCCAGCCGAGCCT
>JAKBQS010000068.1 GCA_021835105.1 Microcaldota archaeon | reverse complement strand
ATGCAAAAGAGGATCGCCCTCAGGCATACAAAGGAGGGCACTTGACTAAGTAGAGGCATTTGCTCTTGTCTCCCTGCCCTTATGCAATGCAATGAACACGCCAGGTATAAGCAAAAATGCAAATACATAAGGGAATTCCTTTCCTATAAGCGCAGGGCTATAATATACTCCTATTGCTGTTATCGCAGCAAGCGATATTGCACCAGCGAGGGACATCACCCTATATATCCAGTGTACGTGCCTGCCGCGCACCTCTACCCTTCTATGAACAAACCAGAAGAATACAGTTCCACTAATGCAGTCTATGCAAAATTCTATAGCTAGGAATATGCCTGCCGCACCAAGCAGCAGTGCGAAGAACGATTTTACCGTAGGAAAAGCCAGCATCCCAAGGTTTATCCCTATGCTCAATAAGCCTATTAGCCAAATGCTCATGTAGGGGCTTCTGAATCTGCGATGCAATATTCCCATAAATCTTGGCATATGCCCATCCCTCGCCATGGCGTACCAGGCCCTGCTCAAGATGAACGTGGTGAGCCATAATGAGCTTGCTGTTGAGGCTATAACTGCAATGTCTATAACCCACCCGTACTGCGGAGCCACATATGACACCCACGTTGCTAAAGGGTTTGTGCTCTGCGAAAGCGCGGAGAGCGGCGTCTCCATGGTCATAAGCGGCATTGAGACCCCGTATATTGCCAGAACTGCAAGAAGGCCCACTATTCCTGCAATTCCAGGCCAGATCTTTGGATTCTTAGACTCTTCCGAGGAATAGCTGTTTATCTCCCATCCATCCAATATCGTTATTGCTATCGCCATTCCCATCGCAAGACCCGAGATACTGATATGCGTGCTGAAGAACCAGGAGAAGGAGAAGCTATTGACTACATGCCCATGCATATTCGATATCCCCAGCCCAAAAAACAGTGCAAATACTGCAAGCTCTAGAAGCAGGAATATCTCGGTGAACCTTGCAGTAGGCTTAGCTCCGAGCACCAGCGGAACTATTGCAATCAACACCCAGCATATCCCGGTAATAGATACGAGAAAAACATTTGAAGCTGCAGCTGCGGATATAAGTCCTATTGCCGATGCAAACTGCAGGGTATACTCCCCAGCAGGCACCACTATTGGCGGTATGGAGAAAAAATATGCAAGGGAGATTATCCAGCCTTGAAACCTTCCTGCCCTACTCCCAAGAATCTTAGTTGTCCAGTAATAGGATGCACCAACATGGGGGTAGTGCCTATTCAGCTGCCTGAAAACCAGGGCTGCAAATATGAGTGGCACGGCAGTTATAAATGTTGACATTATTGCCTGCGGACCTGCAAGGGAAACCAGTATCCCATATGCCGCAGCAATGCTGAAAGCCGGAGCTATGCTAGACACCGACATAGGTATAAGGTCAAGTATGTGCAGCACATCGCTTCTGAGCAAATGCGCATCCTTGGCAATTCTGTCCATGCAATTATCCAATTAATGCATGGCAAATAATAATTATTCCAAGATGGCATTGTCCGATGCACTAAACTTCATAAACAGCGTAAATTGCCCTTCCCGGCAGTCGCTTGCGGAAACCTGCGGCAGCAATTTCTACTTCGGGATTCCTGCGGCTGAAGTTAATCCACGGGTCCATCCATCCTCTCTCTGTTTTAACCAGATAATGCCCTGCTGGATATCGCTTTGATCTTTTTATGAAAACAATGGAATTCTCATTAAACCTGATCCTACCTTTTACATACCTGTAACTATACCTCTTCTTTGCCATTGCAAGTGCAGCAACAAGATCTCTGCAAAAATAACCCCTGCTGCTTGCGCTTCCCATATCCTTAAAGTATAAACTTTTAGCCTGTTTGTAGCTTCTGCCAGTTATCCAAGCAACGCAGGCTATTCCGCAGCCAAACGTGTCTTCTTGTGATACAGGTTTCTTCCTGGCTGACAAAGACCCTCTTGAGTTTTTGCTTATATTTCTGGCTATTTACCTCACCGCATGTCTTATTTCCGTTAAACGCGAAAATCTAGTTTCGCACACAGATTATCATGCCGCATTTAGAGATATAAACGTCTATGGCATGAATCTAGCAAAACCCTGGCCATTACGCTGGCATTTGCGTATGTTTTGTAGAATCGGAATTTCTTTATAGCTTCTCTTACCATTACTATTGCAGTACGGTCTATCTCAAATATGCCGTGTGCCTTTGGCACGTGTTGCTATCTTTCATGTTATCTCGTGCTCAGAACTGGTCCGCGCATCAAAACAATTAATATCCATTTGCAACAGCAACTATCAGAGGTTACCACACGGCAATCCAGACTTCTTTGTACGCTTCGCTATCATCTTTGAAGCTTCGGCATAGTCTATATGCCTACTGCTGCTCTGTTGCGATATACATCTCGATTGACTGCTACTTGTTATTTGTTTGTTGAAATTTTCAATGTGCTATATATAGGGCAAGAGTTTACTGCGGAAGTAAACAGCAATACGACTCCAAGTACGGCAAGAATTACAAACGGCAATCCAGCATACACAAATGCCGATGCAATTAATACAATTCCCACCACCACACGTACTATCCTATCCACGCCAGACATATTGTGCGCTCCAAACCTTGATTTTGATTTTTCTACCATTTTATTCACCATTTTTTTCCAATCTATATACTCATATACAACAGCAACTATTAAAGGGCACAGCATAGTGATCCAAACTTCTTCATACGCTTCGCTATCATCTTTGAAGCTTCGGCATAGTCCACAAGTGCCGCGGAGCCCTTTTCAGTTATCCTATACTGTTTCCTTTGCTTCTCTGATCTCTGCCCTGTATTCAGGGCTTTAATATATCCATGTTGCTCCAGCCATCCAAGAGTGGTATACATGGCTGCCGGCCCTGGCCGCCAGATACCACCTGTCTTTTCGAATATCTGCTCCATTATCTCATAGCCGTACATGGGCCTCTCCGATATCAGTTTCAGAACGTACGGCTTGAGGAGTCCACTTGGGATTATGCTTACCCTAAACGGACCGCAGTTGCAGTACCCAGAATCCATAGACATATGGCGCACTATTTTCTATTTTTACTTTTATCTTCCGCCTTAAGCTCCGCTATCCTTTTATCTATGAACTTTATCTCTTCTGCTAAGTCATCTTTGTAATGCCTTAGACGTTCAGCTGTTTCTTCAGTTGTCAAATCCTCAATTCCCGAGCCCGTATGCCCGTGCATTCCTCCACTTCTGCATCTGCAGTTACACTCACAATCTTCTCTCTCAATACTTCTCATTATATCACTAATGATATATATAATGATATACATATTAAAACCTTCCGAACATTCCATGTTTGCGCTGCTTGCGCCTACCAATGACAAAAGAACAGTTAATTACGTCGTATCACTAGGGAATGTAAATGTACTTAACAGTCGTCCATCATCGGATACGATATAAAAATGACAAATATGCTAACTATAAGGAGTAGATGTCAAGATGGTTACTAAAGTTATATTTGGCATAGGGACAGTCTGATAAACAGACCTGTTCAAGGTAGACACATTCTCACAAATATAAAGGCAGACGGCGCAAATCAATCTGCATTCGCACACGGGTGTTTTAGATTAAACCTTTCCAAAAAAGATTGCCGCACCGCGATTTTTTATAAAACTTTTCGTAAAAAGGTTTCACATGTCTTAAATTTCTATGTTATTGCCCATTCCCAAAACGGCAGGTATACTATCTTTATTCCATCTATACTC
>JAKBQS010000012.1 GCA_021835105.1 Microcaldota archaeon | reverse complement strand
AACGCATATCTATTTAAAACTTTAGGAGGGTAAGTTATACCGCCTCAGTCGTAAAAGAAAGATGCCGCAGGCAGGATTTGAACCGGCGACATTCCGCTTGCTGAAAGAATTCTTCAGGCGGACGCTCTCCCGAGCTGAGCTACTGCGGCACGGTTAAAAGCTTTTATTTCAATCTTTATAAACATTTAGTTGATTGTGGTTGTTTGGTTGTCGATGAAAAATGGGCCGCTATAGGAAAGGCGCACGAATTGCTTGCGCTTGACGGGCTTGAATACAGGGAATATCAGGCGTCTATCTTAATATCAATATTCTCAATGGGGAATTCGCTGGTTATACTTCCCACTGGACTCGGAAAGACGCTTATAGGCGCAGGTGTCTGCGCCAGATCGATGGCTATGGGGAAGAAGGCGCTCTTCCTTGCACCAACAAAACCGCTTGTGGAACAGCATTATGCAAGCCTTTCCTCGCTGATAAGGCATGATGGGAATGAAGTCGCAATGCTCGTAGGTTCAGTGGGGAAAGAGGAGCGGGAAAAGGTGCTCGCTATGGCTAGAGTAATTATAGCGACCCCACAGACTGTTGCAAACGAACTGAGGAAGGGCACGATGTCGCTGGAAGGGTTTGGCTCGGTTGTTTTTGACGAATGCCATAGGGCTGTAGGAAGATATGCCTATACGTATATTGCAAATGAGTGCAAGCTTCGCGGCATACTTACTGTAGGGTTGACTGCTTCACCTGGCAGCGACAGGAAGCGGGTTAATGCGCTGGTTGATGCGCTTGGTATACAAAATATAGAGATTAGGTCCTCCTCCGATCCGGATGTTGTAAGGTATGTGATGCCAAAATACGTCCACATATCAGAGGTGGAGACCGGACCTACGGTAAATATGATTGCAGGGCTGCTTAAACCAGAGATGGACAAGGGAGTGGCCACCCTAAACAGATTTGGCCTTGGCAGATTCAAGTTCTTCTTCGGGATACCTAAAGGCAGGATTATAGCAATTGGAAGGGAGATAGAAGGGATCAAGGATACTGGCTACAAGTATGCAGCAGTGGCTGCATACGTCAAGCTTCTTAATGCATCACATGCCTATGATCTCGTAACAACAGAAGGGATCTACCCTTTCCACAGCTATATAGAATCGCTTTACATGAAGGAGGGGAAGAGCAGGAGCCTTGAGACCTTACTTAAGGAGCCGAACATAATAAAGGCGCGTGAGGTTGCAGCCGGAGCGGTAAAAAGGGGGGAAGAGCATCCGAAGGTAATAAGGCTTATAAGCATACTCAAGGACTGCAGGGGTAAGAAATCCATAGTCTTCGCGCAGTACAGGTCAACAATAAAGATGCTGGTTGACTTCCTCTCAAACAATGATTTCAGAGCGAGAGCATTCGTTGGAAAGAAGCATGGGATTACGCAGTTTGACCAGAAGGAGATAGTGGAGGGGTTCAGGGCCGGGAAATTTGACGTCCTTGTTGCCAGCTCGATAGGCGAGGAGGGGCTTGACATACCTTCAGTGGATAATGTGATATTCTATGAGCCTATACCTAATGAAATAAGGAATATACAGAGGAGGGGCAGGGCTGGGAGGATAAGCGCGGGAACCATCTACATAATAGCTGCAAGAGGCACGAAAGACCAGATATACTTAAGGGTCTCGGAAAGGAAGGAGCTGAAGATGGCAGATATAGTAAAGAGGGTTGGGGCAGAGCTTAGGGAGAAGAATGCAAGGAGCACCGCACTCGGGCAGGCGAGATTGTAGCGCAGTTATTTTAACTTTGCATGAGTAGTTTTTGCATGCCTCTTTCTGATAAGTTTTCGCCGAAGAGCCTTGCCGGGATTGTCGGCAATAGAAGCGCGGTAGAAGCCCTGCTTGCTTTCAGTGCGGAAGTCCAAGAAGGCAAGATTCCAAGGCCCATTATCCTGCATGGGCCTACGGGAACTGGGAAGACTAGCGCAGCGCGCGCTGTCGCATATTCGAATGGTTTTGATATAATAGAGCTAAGCGCAAGTGATTACAGGGACGAAGAGAGCCTGAGGAGGAAGCTGCTTCCTGCCGGATCGAACATGAGCCTTTTCAAGACTAAAATGCTGATAATACTTGATGAGATTGATGAACTCTCGCCTAAATTTGACTCTGGAGCCGAGAAGATAATAGTGAAGCTGGTCAAGACTTCTAAGCAGCCGATAATAATGACGGCAAATAATTACTGGGCAAGAAGCATTGCCTTCCTCAGGGCTATAACCAAACCCGTCGAATTCAAGAGGCCCGGAGTATCGGAAGTCTCAGCCGCACTGACAAGGATTGTTGGCGAGGAGCACCTAAACGTAAGCGCAGAGGTGGTGGAGGCAATAGCCAGACGGAACAACGGGGATATAAGAGGTGCAATAAATGATCTTGAGGCCTGCGATGGGATGGGAGAGGAGATGCTCCAATGGCTTGGGGTGCGCGAGAGGAAGGTGGAGATATTCGGGCTCCTTGATAAGATATTCCTCTCTGAAAATTTCGATGCCGCAAGGCTTGCTCTGGCCAACAGCGACGTTGACATGGACATGGTAATGAACTGGGTAGATGAAAACATACCGAACAGGTTCTCTTCGCGTGATGGTCTCAGGGACGGCTATGCACAGCTTTCATGCGCTAGCAGGTTCTCCAACCTTGCCTCAAGGACATCTTATTACGGCTACCTCCGCTATGCAAGCGTTGTGATGTCTTCAGGCGTTGCGATATCATCGCATGGAAGGATAAGCATGCTCAAGTCTTATGCATTTCCTTCTACGGTGAAGAGCCTAAGTGCGAGCAAGCGCGACAGGGGAGACATACTTGGAATAACAAATACACTGTCGAAGAAACTGCATACGGATAGGAAGAAGATAGCGAATGATTACCTGCCGCTTCTCAGAAGATTGATTGCCGCAGAAGCTAAGGGAGGGCTGGAGAGGGAGGCATTTGAATTCTACGAGTCAAAGTACGGCCTCGAGAAGAAGGATCTTGAATTCATAATGGAGTATTACAAGTATTATGACATGAAGTAGCTATATCCCTAGCACTTCCGAGAGGTTTATCTCAAGACAGGTTGTAGGCTCTTCTATCTTGAATCCTGTCAGTACCTTGGGATGAATTTCTCCAAGCATTCCAACTGTTTTCTCGCCTTTCTTTATATATGCAGATCGCCCTTGTATGAAGCTTCCGTGAGATGCGGCAGAGAGCGAGAGCCCCATCCCAAATGCAGAATTTATCGAGAGGAAGAGAGCTTTCGCATCGTTGAAGTTGGCCTTTGAATCGGTAGATACGGCGCATATGTGCATATCCTCGTGGAGAGCTCCACCTCCGATTTCAAATGCAGAATCTATCTCAAAGAGGTTATATGGCATCTTCTCCGTTAGCGACATTGAGACATTTTTCAGAAGTGAAGGCAGCAGCCACGTCCGCATCATAGTCAGGTTCTCTGCCTTTGGATTCTTTAGTTTTATGTACTCTTTGTCAGGATGCAGATTCATAAGTCCATAGTTGCTATGCTCGTTTGTAAGGAGCGTGTTCATCATCTCGCTGAAGCCCAAGCCTACCATGTATAACGCAAGCCTGTCTATGGTAGCTGTTGACTTTGCAAGGCTTCCTGGCAATGACGTGAGAACTGGAGACGGGTTTATGTAGTCATATCCGTAGGCTATCGCTATATCTTCAACTATATCCTGGTAATTCAGCACGTCTGTTCTGTATTCTGGTACCTCGAAAGTTACCCTCTTCCCGGTGTAATATGCCTCGTATCCTGCCTTGTTGGCAAGAGATATTATGTTTGAGGCGCCTATCTTCATGCCTATCTCGCGTTCAATCTCGGTTAGGTTTATGGTTATCTTATCTCTCTCCATCAGGGGGAATGTTTTCGACTTTGATCCGTAATCAACTGAAACCCTGCCTGCCTTTGCGCCCATGTCCATAAGCGAGCATGCCAGTACATCGGGGAATTTGTCTATAACGTATTCCGATGTGCCAGTTATGTCTATCAGTATATTTTTAGTTGAGCGGCTTAGCCTCGTCCTTTCCGAATTTATTATTGGTATCAGGGCTATTGCACCCTTCTCGTCTTCAAGCACAGGGTAGATTCCTTCATGCGGCCCCAGGACTTGGGAGTATTTGAGCCCCTGGTCTGTTGTTTTCATTATCTCCGCATATGTTTTTTCAGACGATTCGTTGAGCGCCTTGAGGCTGCCTTCACTGCGGAATGCATATGTAAGGGTGCCTTCTATCTTATCGAGATCGTGTATACCTATAGCCATCTTTCTCCTTCCCCTGCCGTATACATCGCATAGCTTGTCAGTGAAGTTTATCAGGTTTGTTATCTTCTCCTCGTCAAGAGAGAGACCAGTTGCAACAAGACCAGATATGAAAGGGCGGAGCCTTGATACGGATTTGTCAACTTTTATCTCTTCGATGGGCTTTGCATCTTCTAAAGAATAGGAGAATCCCTTCTTCTTGTGAAGGAAATAGCGCATCGCCCTTGCGAACCCTACTGCATCAAGAAGCTCTGGCCTGTTTGGAGTGATCTCCACGGTGATCTCATCCTCAGTAATCTCCGCTGCCTCAAAGCCGAGCTTTGATATATACGATGATATGGTGTCGTCTTCCATATCCTCGCCTATCATGCTTATTAGATATTTCTTGTTGAATTTTATTGAAGGCATTCTATTACCAATCCGATTTTGATGATATTCCGATGCCTGAATTATAGAGCTCGGATATCCCGTTAAGCTTGCGGTTTCTTATAAGCAGTATCCTCTCAACTCCAGCACCCCAGGCAAGTACGCTTATGCTTGAGCGCTTTAATCCTGTTATTTCCTTCCTTATTATCCCAGAGCCGCCAAGCTCGACCATCTCCCCACTCTTGGCTAGAAGGGCGTAAAATTCTGCGCCGGGCTCGACGAATGGGAAGTAAGAAGGCTTGAAGGTAATCTTTATCCCCATTGACGAATAGATCTTTATCAGTGTGTCGAAAAGGTTGGAGAGAGTAAGTTTCTTTCCTATTATTATACCGTCGTGCATGTAGAAATCTGCAAGGTGCTTGTAGTCTATATTCTCATTCCTGAATATTCTTCCTATGGAAAATAGCTTTATCGGCAGATTGTACGATCCTGGGTTCTTGCGTATCTCATTTATTATCCGGTATATGTAGCGCGATGATACGCTTGTGGTATGCGTACGCAGCATTGCAGACTCCGCAACGTGCCTATTCCACCCTGACTTCCATGAACCTATGTGTGCACGCCTGACGGTTTTTTCGTATTCTTGCTCGTAATCAAGATGTTCTGGATGCGATAGGTAAAAGGTGTCCTGGACATCTCTCGCAGGGTGGTCCTGTGGAACGAATAGGGAGTCAAAGACCCAGAATGCAGGCTCTACCATCGGCCCAGACACCTCAGAGAATCCCATTGATAGGTATGCTTTTTTTATCTCCGATATGGTCTCACGGAGCGGGTGCCTTCTTGCTGCGCGTGCAGGTTCCACAGGTGCATCAATCTCGTAAGGCTTGAAATTTTTCCCTTCCCATGCGCCTCCTGATATTATGCCCCTTGTCAGCTGGCCTATCGAGTCATCTGATATTAAGGGTGCCTTCATCCCATTCTCGGTTATTGATATGCGCGTTATTCTGGATTCGGAATGCTGCCTTACAAGACCCCTCTTTAGAAGGTTACCGAGAGCTTCTGATTCTGCACCGTAATCCGCATCCCCATTGGCAAGCTTTCTTAGTAAGTCTCCCTCTTTGGAGTGGAAATGCTGCGGGGCTTTTTGTGATAGCCTTGCAACGCCATCTGTTATCTCTATCAAGCCTGCTCTTTTAAGCCATGTAAGCCCTATCTGTGCCTTCTTGCCGGATATGGATGCGATTTTCACACCATTTCTTTCTTGCAGCTCTGCGAATAGTTCTTCCTCTGGCATCTTCCCTTTTGCGTATTCCTTGCCTTCTTCGGTAACAGAGTATCTCTGTTCCTCTTTCTTCTCTACTTCAACTAACCCTTTTTCCTTAAGGTTCTCTAGCGCCCAGAGCAGCGATCCGCTATCCAAGCTGCACTTTTCTGAGAGGTGTTCCAAGGAGCAGCTTTTCTCCTTCTGCAGAACGGACAATATGGATATCTCATGCCTGTGCATTTGCCATCTCCTTCAGGATACCTTCTTGTATATGTAGAATACGAGCAGGGCTACTGCGATTATTACCACTGCGTATATTATGCCGCTGTATTTTTCGTATAGGTTTGTGAAGTAATTGGTAACCTCAGCCTGTAGGGATTCGGTAACTACATAGTTAAAGACAAACTTGGATAACGTCTCTGAGTAATACCAAGAAAACATTGTTGCATTGCCGTATTGCCCGTTCAGGTTTGGAGTGGGGTAATCCGGCGAGGGGTATACGGAGAGTATTGATGCGGAATTTGGTATTATCATGTTGAGCCTCGCGTTTGAGAAGAGCTGCTCGCCGCTTGCAGTATGCTCAAAATTTAGTGCGCTGCTATTGAAAAAATACTCAAACCTGCGCGGCCCTATCGGCTTGATATACGTTATGTTGTTCGCGATGTAGCTCATGGTGAGGGTGGCTTCGCCGCCCGATGTGCCCACGATTAATACGGGACCTGGGAGGAATGTGAAATTCGAGATGCTTGATCTGGGGTTTAGTATGTGGGGCGTAAGCAGCGTTGTGCCGAGTTCCGAGTTCCAGTTATTGAGGGAGAGGTTCAGTGCAGCCCTGTCGGCCTTGTACTGCTGTATGGATGAATTGCTTACGAATAAGGTAAGCACTTCGACTACTTTTCCGCTGGTATTCGTACTAAGCGTGACTGTTGTGTTGAGCTTCAGGACCTCAAAGTAGGCATAAGACTGGGTTAGCGAAACTAATAAAAGGATAAAAGTCAAGAGGATATACGGACTCTTCACAGGGTTCACCTGAATTCCAGCACGTTATAAATTTTTAAAACATAAATAGTTATAGGTTAGTATCTTTAAGTGAAAAATGGCAGAGGCATTGTTATGAAGAAGGATATTGAGAACAAGCTACTTGCGGTTGTTAGGATACGTGGCAGGGTAGGAACTAGAAGGGACATAAACGAGACGCTTTCGAGGTTAGGTCTGAAGAGTCCTAACAATCTTGTCGTTGTTTACGGGACTAAATCCATACTCGGCATGATCTCTAAGTGCAACGACTTCGTTACATATGGGGAGGTTGACAGGAAGGGATTTGAACTTATCGCAAAGAAAACAAAGGCCACATTTGACGAAGAGACATTTAAATCAGTATCTGAAGGGAAGAAGAACGTGAAGGATATAATAAAGATGCCCGTGAGGATGAATCCGCCTAGAAAAGGTTATGAGAGCACGAAGAAGGGTTATTCGGAAGGCGGGGCTTCGGGTTACAGAGGAGAGAAGATAAACGAGCTTATAGGTAGGATGGCAAGGTAGATTGTATGGTTTTAAGGCAAAAAAAGAAGTCTAGAAAATTCCTGGGATCGCGCAGATGGGGCGTAGGCAACATAAAGAATGCCAGAGGAAAGGGGAGCAGGGGAGGAGTCGGAAAAGGCGGCCGGAAGGGTAAATTTACATATGCTGTCAAGTATGACAAGGAAAGGATAAGGAGCAAGGGATTTGCAAAATGGAAGGCGCGAAATCTTCAGGAGACCAATCTCGACAGAATATCCAAGGTTGTGGAGAAGATGGATGGAGAGAAGCCTGTGTTAGAGCTAAGAGGTTATAAGGTTCTCAGCAATGGAAGGCTGAGCAAGCCGTGCACGATTAAAGCGTCAGCATTCTCCAAGGGCGCACTTGAGAAGATAGGCGAGGCTAAGGGAGAGGCGGTAACGCTAGAGTAGCCCGTGTATTCATGGATAAGTTGAGTATCGCTTTCTACACTGATTCTTATCTTCCCGGAACGGATGGGGTTGTAACATCTATAGTGAATTTCAAGAAGGGTCTCGAGAAGAAGGGGCATAGAGTATACATATTCGCAAGCAGCAACATGCAGGGCACGAAGATGCTGCGGGAGAGGAATGTCTTTTTTTACCAGGGAATAGAGTTTAAGCCTTATCCGCAGTACAGCGTAGCGTTATTCCCGTATAACTCCATGCTCAAGGTAAAGGGCCTTGGGATAGATATAGTTCATTCGCAGACACCTTTTATGATGGGCTTCGCTGGGCTCATATCGGCAAAGATGCTCAGGCTGCCATTGGTTGGGTCTTTCCATACGATGATAATAGGGAATAAGCCTGTGCGCGACTATTATTACCCAAAGAATGGCGGGCTCAGGAAGATAGCGGAGAAGTCTATGAAAGGTTATATCAGCTACTTTTACGGAAAGTGTGACGTGGTAATTTCCCCTTCTGAGACGGTCAAGAACATACTTGCAAGATACAGAGTAAAGAATTCGGTCGTAGTGCCTAATTCGGTGGATATGGAGAGATTCAACCCCAGGGTGCGCGGAAGCTCAGTACGCGAGGAACTTGGAATAAAGGATGGGCAGAAGGTTGTTCTATCCATCAGCAGGATGAGCAGGGAGAAGAAGATAGAGGTGCTTCTTAAGGCTGCAAGGGAAGTGATAAAGAGGCGCAATGACGTGGTCTTTGTGATAGGCGGAACAGGCCCTGCAGAGGCATACTACAGAAGCCTTGCTGAGAAGCTGAAGCTTGGGGATAAGGTAAGGTTCCTTGGCTATGTAGATAAGAAAAGGCTGCCGCAGGTGTACGCAGCTTCGGACATGTTCTGCATGCCCTCGACATTTGAGACGCAGGGGATCGTGCTTCTCGAAGCTATGGCCTTGGGCAAGCCAGCCGTTGGTGCGGATTACATGGCAATAAACGACATAATAAAGGATGGGGTAAACGGAGAAAGGTTTATGCATGACAACTACCTTGACTGCGCACGTAAGATAGGAAAGGTTTTAAATAATTGTGCAGCTTATAGAAATGGTGCGATAGAGACAGCAAGGAAGTTTTCTATTGACAGGCTGACCGAACAGCTAATTAAAGCGTATAAGATAGCATTAGATTAAGGCGATTTACTGGATAGTACAGAGAATACACCTGTTGTTGATGCAGAAAAGGCAGCTGCGGTGCCAGAGCAGCCTAAGAGCCCAAAGGAGCAGGAAATAGATAATATAAGGAAGGGCATAGATGAGGAGAGGCTCAGCAGGTCGAAGATAATAGACGAGATAAAGAGGCAGCGGCGCAGGATAGCCTATAAGCTTGACGAGAAACAGGCAGTGGCAAAGCTTGTCGAGATGAACAAGGATACAGCGAAGAACATAGGCTACCTGAAGAGAAAGAAGGAGCAGATAGAATTTAAGATAACCACAGAAGCATACACGCTTGAGATAGAGAAGCAGCTTCTGAGGAAAAAGAGCGAGATAGACAGCGAGCTTGACGAGGCATACAAGAGCTACAGGCTGAGGAAGAAGGCAGAGTATATAGATGGCGACATAGAGGCATTGGCGAAGAGCATAGAGGAACTCGAGAAGAAGATAGAGGAGAGCGACAAGAAACTTGACGAGCTTTATTCCAATTTAAGGAGGCTTAGCGGCGCACAGAAGAGGAAGGAACAGGAGAGGCATGGGGGAAAGAAACAGATTGAAGAGCCAAAGAAGATGGAGATAAGTCTTGAGGACATTGCGGTTATAAAGAAGGACAAGAAAGGCGCGGCGCAGCAACTCCAGCATGATGCGGAGAGTGTTTAGTTGAGGTTCGGCTTTTTCGGGGCTGCAGGAGAGGTTGGAAGGAGCTGCATAATGGCAGAGAGCGAAGGCGCGAGGCTGCTACTGGATTCAGGCATCAAACTGGGCAGGCAGATAGAGTATCCGACAATAGATACGGAGACGCTTTCTAAAGTAGATGCAATACTTATCTCGCATGCGCACCTAGACCATTCTGGATTCATCCCGCATCTTATAGACATGGGCTACCGTGGCCCTATTTACGCCACAAAGCCCACGCACGAGCTCACCAATGTCCTTATAAGCGACTATATGCGGATCTCGAAGCCCGAAGGAATAAGCGAGGAGCACATTAAGCTTATGCAGAAGCAGTCCAGGATAGTCGAGTATGGAAAGGACTTGGTCATAAAGGATATGCATGTCAGATTCATCCCTGCCGGGCATATACTAGGTAGCGCGATGATGGAGATCAGCGATGGTAAAAAGAAGGTAATTTATACGGGTGATATAAACCTGAGGAAGACGCGGCTTCTCAACCCGGGAAGGCTGGAAAACACTAGCGCAGACATACTTGTAACCGAGAGCACGTATGGCGGTACTGGAGATGTATTCCCAATGGAGAAGACCACAGTTGAGGAGATGCTGAAGAGCATAAAGGAGACAGCAGATACCGGAGGCAAGATAGTCATACCAAGCTTTGCCGTAGGAAGGGCGCAGGAAGTGCTCCTGCTCCTTGATGATTATATGCGCTCGGGGCGCATACCGAAGATGCCCATCTATATAGACGGAATGATAAACAAGGCAATGAGGATACACAGACATAATGTTATATACTGCAGGAAAGAGCTTCAGCAGCGTATTCTAATGAATGAAGAAGATCCTTTCAAGAGCCCGAATTTCTACATTGTAAAGGAGAAGGGTGAGAGGAGGAGCATAATAAAGGGGGACGAGGCTGCCATAGTGGTAACGACCAGTGGCATGATTACCGGGGGACCGATAATGAAGTACCTCGAGTACATGGCTGAAGACGAGAGGAACAAGCTAATAATAGTGGGGTACCAGGCGGAGGGAACCATAGGAAGGGCCTTGGCCGATGGTGCCAAGGAGATAGTGCTCGACGGGCGCAAGTATCAGATACGCATGTCAGTTGCAAAGTTCCATCTCTCTGCACATGCTGATAGGGCGCAGCTGCTTGATATGATAAATAAGATAAACGGCCTGAAGAGCATATTCCTGGTCCATGGTGAGGCAAAGAAAGCAGGCGAGCTCAATGATGCCCTCAAAGGAGATTATGAATCCAGGGTTCCTGAGCTGAGAAGCGTATATGAAGCCTGATTTATTTCGTTATTCTGAATCCTTCAGCTTCGCTGAATTCATATGCAAGATCAAACTTATCTGGAGGGGACTTGAATGTCTCTATCTTCTTTACTTCCGGTCCGTGAGGAATTGAAATGTCTATTGCGCTGATGAACTTGTCCAGTTCCGCTTCGGGACCTGATGCAGCGATCAGCACACTCCCGTCAGCTGCATTCTTCACTGCACCTGATATGTGCATCCTGCTGGCTATAGATTTAACGAATGCCCTGTATCCTACACCCTGAACGAAGCCATGCACTATTAGAAAAATCTTCGGCATTTCATCAGTATTTGGCTGCCCTGCATTGCTTTATTTATGCGATCGCCGGGATTTGAACCCGGGTTATTGGCTTGGAAAGCCAAAGTCCTACCAGGCTAGACTACAATCGCTTCATCGCATATTAAGGTATAAAAATATTAATACTTACTGCACGTGCGCAACTGCCGCCTGTTGCGCCTGCTCTATCTTTGCCTCTATCCTCTTCTGCTTTATCGAGAAATAAAGCGACGATATGCTATTGAATAGTATAGTAAGTATTATCACGGTGAATATGATGTTTATGAACTGGCCTGTGCCTGCAATGCCATATGCCAATGGAAGAGTTGCAAGGACTCCTGCACCCATTCCCCTAGACACCATATAAGATATCTGGAACTTCTCATCATCATTATACTGCGATTTCATTAGTGCTACAGGTGTGCCTATAAAGCGTGCGATTATCAATGCCGCGGTTATTGCAACGCCTATCAGGAAAGAGTAGGGGTTCGAGAAGGAAACAAGGCCGCCCAGATATACAAAGAAGAATGCGCCTGTGAAGAATGTTACGAGGCTGTTAAACCGTTTGGACTCCTTGCTAAGCGTGAAATTCTTGGTATTCTCGTATTTCATCTCCTTGTATATGGTCTCCCCGTTTGCAAGTATAATACCGAATACAAGCGCGGCTATTGGCCCGCTTCCATTTATGTACTGGACTAATATGAATATGATGAATGCAGCAGCTATTGATCCTGCGTATGAATATTCATATCTGTTTGTCTGCAGATATCCCATAATAGGAACCCATACTATTCCAGCAAGGGCGCCGAATACTATCGCTATCGAGAAGTTGGCAGCGACTGTTGATACCACAAATCCTATGCTGTAGTTGTTAAGGATAATTATGTTTATTATCGCAAGGGTAAGAACTATGCCTATAGGATCAGTAAGTATCGATTCTACAGTGACTAGGTTTTTGCTCTGTGAGGACATTGGGGCGCTTTTCGATATTATTGGTATTACCGCGGCGCTGGTTCCACCGACGATCACTCCCATTAGAATTGCATCAACTTGACTGAAGCCAAAAGCGTACATTGCTATTGCAGTAAGCAATGCGGATACTACAAAATTAACAACTGCAAGTATTGTAGTCTGGGAGAGGGATCTAACAAACTGGTATATGTTAAGCCTCAACCCTGCGTTGAATATTATTATTAGCAGTACCAGAGTAGAGACTATAGGGCTGAGGCTTATAAGAAGAGAGGCTGGCAAGATCCCAAGAACAGGACCGAGGATTATCCCGAATGCCAAAAGCCACACTATTGAAGGCAGACCTGTCTTCCTGGCTATTATGTCCCCGATAAACCCTATTACTACGACTCCGGCTATTCCAGCGGAGTATATGTCTATTGATGAAGTAATCAAACGTGAACACCGTTTTTAAGTATTTGTAAGATTTGGAAACTTTAAATACTTACTGCACGTGCTTTTTCTCAGGTTCTTTTTTTATTATTGCGGTGTACAGGCCATTTTTGGCGAAATCTTGCGAATTGATAAACTTATGCACTTTCCATCCGGTGCCCTTCAGTATTTCTTTCATCTCTTTCTTTGATACGTATAAGTAATCAAACCAAGGAGTTGCGTATTGCATAAACCTTACCCTTAGCTTTAGTTGACCAGGCATCCGATTTCTTAGTATGTTATTTCTGTGGTACTTAAAGTGTACAGGATTATCAGTAATGTATGGATCGCGCGTTTCTGCAATAATTGTGCAAGTTTTCTTAGAAATATTATACATATGCTTAAGAAGTTTTCTGGCATTTTTTTTGTTTTTCAGTAGACCAAAATTATTACCGAACATTATAATTGAATCAAAATAATTTTTTTTAAATTTATATATATCTTTTATGTCCATTTTTTTGGCATGGGCTACACCACGTAATTTGCATACTTTTATTGCTAAAGGTGATGTGTCTATGGCTATGCAATATAGCCCATTTTGTTGTAGATACAATGGAACTCTTCCGGCACCAGTACCTATATCTAGACATCTTCCTCTTGCAAATTTTATGCCTTCTTTTTCGTGATTTTTCCAGTTTTTATATTCAGAAAAATATAGTGTTGCACCTTCATCTACATTTATGTAGCCGTCATCTCTCTCAACAACATCAAAACTATACTGATTTTTAAAGTATTTGAGTATAACTTGACCATGCGCATCAGAATTATCCATTCAAACACGTTTACTTTTAGTTTCTAGAAACTTAATAAAGTTTTTAAATAGATTGATTTAGATAGTTATGGGATTATTATGAATGGCTCTTATTAGTAGGCTTAGTTTACTTATAATTTTAGTTATTCATAGTTTGTTTTTATCCTTTCTGCTATTTTTTTAATGCCTTTTAAATAAGAATACTGTCTTGTGTATCCAATATCAAACCGCCTGAAACATAGAGTTCCTAAAATTGTATTTGTTACTATGAGGGTTTTAATTTTTACACCGTTTAATTTTCCTTTTAAATTTTCAGCAAGCCTTTCTATGTCGCCATCATTATATATTGGTGCAAACAGCATAATGCCTTCAGGTATACTTATATTTCCAATTAGTGCATACTTATTAGCATAGTCCGCATATTCTAGTTCTTCTAAAAGTAGATTATCTCTAGTTTCAATAACTTCTTTTGGGTTGGTAGTTTCGATAATAATAATGCCTATATATTTAATTTTTAGACCGGTAATATTTATTGTTGGTCTTATTACTACACCTTTCTGTTTTAATGCGTAGTAAGTATATCTTGCTGTTCCTTTAGTTAGGTTGTATTTTTTGTCTATGTTTATGAAGTCTTTAGTAGAATTAGTATTTAGCTCTTGCATAACTACAAATTCTCTTCGGTTAAGTATTTTTGTTATTAATGTTGTTTTGTCCTGTATCGCGTTTTTATTTCCGATATCGAATATGAAGTCTATAAACTCGTTTCTGATTGGTACGACTGAATTAATTTGGCCGAATGGAATTAGATACCATCTAGCTTTATAATTTCTGATTGCCTTATTTGACATTATTTTCCATAGGTTATCTTCAGCACTAACGGAATCTTTATCAAGCATATATATTATTAAATCGTATTCCCCCGTCGTAAAAAACGATAATTGGATCTTAGGATCTTCTTTGAAGATGTTCCTTAACTCTTCTGATTTAGGTATTTCATTTTCAAATTTTACTAGTATTAGATATGTAGTAAAACCAAATTTTGCTATGTTAATTTCTAGTATATGCTGTATGCTTAGCTTAGTTTTTAAGAATCTTTTCTTTGAATATAGATACTTTTTGTTAATCCCGCAGATTTCTGCAAGCCTTGAGGCAGGGATCCTTGCGTTCATGCTTAATGCCGTGAGAATCTTGAGATCTGTTTCTTTGAGGTTTAATTTGTTTTCTTCTGCGTGATAAACCTTAGGATTTGTTTGCTTAGAATGCCATATTACTTCTCCGCCGTTTTCCTCTATGAGTGCCTTTGCTGCCTCTAGATCCTCCTTAGCCGAATGCGCCTTCTTTAGATATCTCCCATCATCTGTTATCCTGCCCAGATATTCCGATATGGTCTTGTGCTTCTTCTGCTCTTTGGCCCATATTCCCATTTCCTTGTATACGTAATATCTTCCGGATATTTTCTTCAGGCTTATATTAAATGGGTAGAGGGATTTGAGCTCTTTGAATTTTTTTATTATAATGGCGTTGGCTTCCATTCAGGCACTCTATACGTTATATAACATATCATTTATTTATAATACTATACGTTAATTTTACCTTTGAATAACGTAATTTATCTGGATTAATGTGTAAGAATGATGTAGATATATGATGCGTAGAGCCATCCTGCAGCGTATTTGCCAGATTAAATTTAAATATAAAGGCAGCGTATAGTTAGGTGGGAGTTGGATGCGGGGAATCACGTATTCTTCTATATCTGATATGCAAGCGTATTATAGCAATGCACTACCACACCCCTTCTAAGTTGTGTTTGCTACTTTTAGCCATATTGGATTCCCATCCTCTCCCAAATGCTTACTCTTTGCGGAGGATTTCAGCGATGGCATTTATGCGTAGGTGAGAACTATGGGGAATAATAGAGCGAAACGGCAGAATAACGGTTGCAGGTTCTTTTTGGTGCAGCCTGGGAGCAATAACGACGTTAGTGCTACCGCGAGGAGACTAATTGAAATAGAAAATATAAAAGAAGTGCATGTGACAACCGGAGACTTCGGGTTCGTGGTTAGGGCCGATGTGGATGAAGTCTCTGCTGGAGCGGTGCAGAAAAAGATTATGAAGCTTACAGATGGCAAGGCATCCTCGGTTGCCTCCTGCATGAAGTATGTAAAGTAAAGTGCGATCGCCGGGATTTGAACCCGGGTTACTGCCTTGGCAAGGCAATGTCCTACCAGGCTAGACTACGATCGCACAGATTTATCTTAATGAATCGTCATTTATAAATCCGTTTGCATTGATCTGTGCTTGCAGTGGCCGTTTGGTTATCTTGCACGCTTGTGGGATGGTTTCCGTGCGGTGCGCAACTTTCCCGGCATGCCCATCTCTATGAGCATGCGCGTAACCCTTGCCTTTATCCTTTTGTCAATCTTTATTATTGACATGCCCTTGCCCCTTAATCCATATGCCACTATGGATCCGTTACTTGCAAATATTATGCATGGCATTGCAGCAAGGTCCTCTTCCCCCTTTACTTCTATCGCAGCATAGTCTCCGCGCTTGATGCTTCTCTCTATCAGGTTGAAGAGCCCCTTTGTTATCTTCCCTGGTGGATTTAGTATTCTTAAAGGCCTGGGAAATTTCTCTTTTATTAAGGGAAAGTCTGCCTTTGCGCGGGCTGTAGAGTTGTCGAATATTGATAGCTTAGGCATGTATCCGCACGACAGGAGGGTATTTACAGTAACGTCACCTACTGCGTATATCTCTTTGTTTCTCCCTATAGCTTTCATTATTGAGCGCTTAGACCTACACAGAGTATATCTGCCTGCGCCAAGCTCTGCCCTGAGTTTATCGGGGAGCACAAGATCCTTTCTTATCATGATTATCTCTAGACTGTGCAGTTTATTTATATGTGCCCTTTTTCTTATTGGAAAGGGTGCGGTTTATTTTTTTGTCGAGGCAATTAATGGAACTGTGACCTAATTATTTATAAGCAATTTCCAAATTCCGCAATACCTTTAAATATGAGTAAACCTTTAATGATATTCGGGGGTGGGGTAGAAATGGAATTTAGGAGTTCTGCTCTATTGTTAGCTTTGAGCAGGGCGAATGGGAACCGGAACGCAGTTGCCAGCGGAACTGGCAGCACCATAAGAGTTCTTGAGGAGAAAGCATTCTTGTTTCCTGAAGAAAGGGATAGGATACTTGAGGCATTGGAGGAATATGCAGAAGCGCACAGGGACGAAAACAGCGGCATGCTGGCACAGCGCGCGGCTGAGAGGATAGCGGCAGTATCCATGCTCGAGGCCCTGAGCGGGGAGACGGCATTTATGGATTGAAGCTTGAGTGAGCAGAAGCGCAGCAGATATTTTAATATTTATCTTTCTTGCTGTTTTGCAGTGGAGTGTGCTATACTTTGTATGAATGCATTACTCTTATATTTTTAATTAAGCAGTTATTCAGCGGCGCTCTGATGAAGACAGTAATGGCATTCGGCACTTTTGACGTGTTGCACCCGGGACATATTGCTTATCTTGAACAGGCAAAAAGGATGGGAGACAGATTGGTGGTTGTAGTTGCACGGGACAGCAGCGTAGCTATAATAAAGGGCAGGCGGCCTATCTTTGGGGAGAAGGAGAGGCTGGAGATAGTCTCTTCGCTAAGGGTCGTTGACAAAGCTGTTCTCGGCGCTGAGGTCAAGACCGAGGGCGGCAGATTCGGAATAATACGCAGATTCCACCCTTCAGTGATAGCCTTGGGTTATGACCAGCAGAAGAATGCAGAGACGCTTAAAGAGTGGCTGAGGAGAGAAGGAATAGGCGCGAAGGTAGTGAGAATGAAGGCGCTGAAGCCTGATACTTACAGGAGCTCTCTAATCAAGAATAGGTTTTGATTCTTTCCCTGCGCTTTTCTGAAGGTTTTTATTCTTTAGCAGCCAATGGTAATTGCAATTCTTACTATTGAGAGGATATCATGGATAGGAAAAGGACAATTTACATAGGCTTAGCGATTATAGTGGTTCTCGCAATTGCCTTAATAGCATCTTCATCGCTTGGAAGCGGAAACGGAGCGGCGCTTGCTGCATATGACAACGTCAGGGTAAGTAGTGCGGTAATTAGCAATCTGAGCAGCGTTCCCAACTCTGTAAGCAATGCCGTGGGCATAAACGAGGTCAGCGATCTTCCCACAATAATAAAGAAGGGAAGCATGCTTACGGACAATGGCAAACCCGAGGTGCTTTTCATAGGCGCAGAATACTGCCCATTCTGCGCTGCGGAGAGATGGGGAATGGTGATAGCGCTGATGAGATTCGGCACATTCTCCAATCTCCATTACATGACATCAAGTCCCTCTGACGTGTTTCAAAACACGCCTACGTTCACCTTCTACAATTCTACGTATACAAGCAATTACATAACCTTCGTGCCTGTAGAGATAGAGAAGAATAAGCTTGTCAATGGTACTTATCCTACGTTGCAGACACCGAACCAAAGCGAGAATCAGATATTTTCCACTTATAATCCATCGGGGAGCATACCTTTCATAGATTTTGCAAATAGGAGCGTGCAGATAGGTTCAAACTACCAGCCGCCTGACGTTCTTGATGGCTACAACTGGACCCAGATATCGCATGATACCCATAATAGCTCAACTGTTCAGGCAGAGGAGGTGGTAGGCACTGCAAACCTGATTACCGCACAGATATGCGCAGTTACAAATAACACGCCGCAGAATGTCTGCAGCCAGGGTTATGTGGTCTCCGCGGAGAAGCAGCTTGGGATATAATGGCATCAGAGAAGCTCTACAGGAAATTTCAGTTCGGGCTATCAGTACTTGGACTTATAATATCCCTTTACCTTACAGCTTACCATTATACCTCAGTGGTGCCTCTAGCGTGCCCTGATACAGGAATAATAAACTGCGCGAACGTGCTCAACAGCCCGTATGCATATCTTTTTGGGATACCGATAGCCGTATTCGGTGTGCTCTTCTTTGTCATAGAGATTTACTCCCTCCTAAGGTTAGAGATGGACCAGAGATTTCTCATTAACTCGATAGGGATAGGTTTCGTAGCGTATTTCATATATTTGGAATACAGGATAGGTAATATATGCATTTATTGCACTACGGTGCATGCAATAGTGGTCCTGCTCTTCGCGCTCTCGTTGTATGAGGAGCTCAGGCACAAGTAGGTATAATTATAAATTTTTGCGCTGAATACTATATTGTCTTGAGTACTGTTATTATCTTCTACTTAAGGTGTAAATAAATGTATCCAAATGTACAAGCGTATGATAGAGGAGTAATGTTCAACCCGGATGGAAGGCTCTTTCAGGTAGAGTATGCGAAGGAGGCCGTCAGGAAGGGCGCTACTTCGGTAGGGCTGATAGGGAAGGATTGCGTAGTATTCGTTGCACATAAGAACATTGTAGAGCCTCTCGCGGTGCCGACTACAATACAGAAGGTCTTTACCATAGACAAGCATATAGGCGCAACATACAGCGGGATGGTAGCTGACGGGCTGCACATAATAGACTCCTCAAGGGTCTCGGCCCAGAACCACAGGCTGGTATACGATGATATAAAGTCGATAGAGGCGCTCGCAAAGGATATCTCATCTTACATGATGCAGGCAACGCAGTAT
>JAKBQS010000067.1 GCA_021835105.1 Microcaldota archaeon | reverse complement strand
AGACATACTTTGTCAATGCAATAGGCGGGGAGACAGGATCGAATGTCATAATAGCCAGGATTAACGAGATAGTTGATATGTATGCGGGAAATACGGAGAAGAACATGCATGCAATATTCGAACAGGCAAGAAAGAATACCCCATGCGTAATATTTTTTGACGAGCTTGACGCTCTTGGGGTTAAGAGAGGAGGAGGGGGAGGCGGAGGCGGTGGGGACGGAGGCCAGAATTACATGAGGATGGCGGTGAACCAGTTCCTGCAGGAGATGGATGGAGTGGAAGCGAATCCTGAAGGCATATTCGTTATAGGCGCGACAAACCAGCCGTGGGATATAGACCCTGCGCTCAAGAGGAGCAAGAGGTTCGGAGACGCAATATATATACCGCCTCCTGATTACAAGACCAGAAAGCAGGCTTTCAAGTTCAATACCAGAAAGATGCCACTTGCCAGAATAAATTTTGGCAGGCTTGGCAGGGCGACAATGGGTTTTTCGCAGGCGGATATAGAGGAGATATGCGATAAGGCTGCGCTTATACCTGCAGCCGAGGAAGACAGGACCGGAAAGAGGAGGAAGATAAAGATGAAGGACTTCCTGAAGATGATACGCTCAAAGGGAAATACCCTTGACGAGTGGTATGGGATGGTAAGAAAGGACATAATAAGCAAGAGGGAAGTGCAGATTGTAGACGGCAAGAAACAGGAGATAGTAAAGGAGGGCACCCTCTCTCCGGAGGAGAAGACGCGATACAAAGCCCTTATAAAAGACGTAAAGAGGAATTCCAACAGCGTTTATAAGTTTATAAAGAAGATCGTGAGAGTTTCTGCGCTGTATCTTTTCTAGGCCTTAGCCGGGAGTCGAACCCGGACCGGAGGATCCACAGTCCCCTATGCTAGCCGCTACACCACCAAGGCCATCTCAGGTCCTAGCAACGGCAGCTATGTCTTTAAGCAGGAAGCTAGGGCGGTTGTGCATGCTCTTAAGCTCATTTAGCCTTGATAATATAATTAAGTCTTTGTCTTTCCTTGCTGCTTCTTCGAGCTGCCTGAGCACGCTCGCCGGATCCTCCAGGAGCTGCCTTGCTGACGCGTGCATATCAAGCCCGCATGATGCTATTGAAAGAAGCGCAATGGCCTTCCCTTCAGCGTATGTTGGTATGTGGATGTCTTTGCTTGGGCGCGGAGAGAGATGCTTTGCCCTGCTGTATTCGCCGTATCTTGCAAGCGCCAAATCCAATGGGGCCCATTTATCAGAATATTTAGCGTTTAGAAAATCAACAATGAAGAATATGCGTTCTGCTCCATCGATATCGCGCGACATGTACAATGCTGCGAAGAGATTCGGCCCTGCCTCCTTTACTGCCTTTTGGTCTGCAGGGAGCATATGGTAGTTGGTGCTTGTGGTCTGCCCTGTGGCTTCTTGGAGATGATGAAAAAATTCATGCGGTATTGTCTTCTCATTTATTCCGTAATCAGGATCTATAACCAGTTTGCCTGAAAAATAATATCCGAACATTCCTTCCTCGCTTCGCAGACCTTCGAGAAGTATTATTTCTGGCTTTTCGGTTCGTACAGGGCAGATGTTCTTATAAAAATAACTAGCCGCAGAGGAGAGTATCTCGTTTGCCTTGGAAAGCTCCTTCGGATCCTGCCTTCTGACTAGTGCTTCCATGTTTTCTTTATATAAAGAACCGTTTTTAACACTTATCTGCAAATTATTTTTATGCGCAGGAAGACAGGAAGGAAATATGCCGTATGGAAGCATAGTTATACGCCTTACCTTGCCGCCCTTATCTTCACTTTTGCGCTGGTTGCGGTAATTTATGTTCTTGACTACGTAAATATAGGCTTGGAGAGAGGCTTTGGCTATTCCTCGATTATCTTTGCTTCGTTTGGGGCAAGTGGCTTCATACTGTTCATGATGCCTGATACGTATGCCGCGCGGAAGGATGTTTTCGTGAAGTCCTACATCATAGGAGGGGTTGTCGGGTACCTTGGATACGTGCTTATAGGCATTTTGGGTTTTTATGCAGCGGCGGCGATAGTCCTGCTGCTTGTTGCGTTGCTTCTTCATGCCACGGAAAGCGAACACCCGCCCGCTGTAGCGCTTGCGTTCGCATTTGTGCTTTTCAATGTAGGCATGGTAGGAATCTTCATTGCCATATTCGGGGTGTTTCTGCTCCTTTCAGCTAAAGCAGCAGAAGAACAGATAATTAGGATAATTGGTTAACGCTGTGCCCCATTTATTAATTTTTGTTTGTTAGAATTATAGGATTAGGCGGGGTAGCTCAGCCTGGTTAGAGCGCTAGACTCATATGCAAAGCATTTTTGAGTGATGAGCAACTTGCTGTGATTGCTAAGATATCTAGAGGTCGCGTGTTCAAATCTCGCCCCCGCCAGGCACTTCCTGCCGCATCGGATGCAAGTTATCCTGGATGGGTATATCCAGATCGGAAACTGGGAAAAGTGGTAGAGATGTCCAAAGAGCTGGATCTGAAGTAGCTGAAAATCTCATTAACAAATAATAAGATTGCTTTCCATTTATCTTCAAGGTATCTGGAAATGGGAAGGCTGATAATAGTATCGAACAGGCTGCCTGTATCAATAAAAACTGTCGATGGGGAGACCAAATTCAAGGGAAGCGTTGGAGGGCTGGCTACTGGATTGAGCTCGTTTTACAATGATTACAAGGCATTGTGGATAGGCTACCCCGGCACGAAGATTGATGCTGAGGTGGAGAAGAAGCTTACAGATGAGTTCAGGTGCTATCCGGTAAACATCCCAAAACCAACATTCGATTTGTATTATAATGGGTTTTCAAACAAAACCATGTGGCCGCTGCTACACTCTTTCCCAATGTACACCACATACTCGCAGGATTACTGGAATGCATATAAACGGGTAAACAGGCTTTTCATGGGTGCCCTTTCAAAGATTGCGAAGGAGGGCGATACGATATGGGTGCATGATTATCATCTTGGTCTCCTCCCTGACATGATAAGAAAGAAATACAATAATGCAAAGGTGGGATTTTTTCTGCATGTTCCGTTTCCAAGCTATGACGTGTTCAGGCTTCTCCCATGGCACAAGGAGATAATACATGGGATACTTGGCTCTGACCTTGTAGGGTTCCACACTTATGACTATGTTAATGCCTTTCTGGAGAGTGCTCGTGTCCTGAACGGGTACGAGAATCGATTTGGATTGATAAAAGTGCATGGGCATACATGCACCGTGAGGGCTTTTCCTATAGGGATAGATTTTGACAGGTTTTCATCTTACAAGAGCGAGAACGTAGCACATTACAGGAGGAAGATTGCCAAGATAGCTAGAGGGAAGAAGCTTATCTTCTCCATCTCCAGGCTTGACTATACGAAAGGCATAATAGAGCAGCTTGAGGCGTTCAGATACTTCCTGGCTAAGAACCAGGAGCATGTCGATAGAGTCCTTTATGTCCTTGTGGTTGTCCCTTCCAGGGAGCATGTCGAGAAATATGGGCATGTGAAGAGGGAGATAGAGATGCTTGTCAGTGAGATAAACAGCAGATATGCGAAGGAAGGGAATACCCCGGTCCTGTACATCTACGACACATTGAGTTTCGGCGAGCTTATTGCTTTCTACAAGTCTGCTGATGTGATGCTGAACCTCCCGCTTCGGGACGGGATGAACCTTGTGGCTAAGGAATACATAGCCTCAAAGGACAACCTTAAGGGAGTGCTAATACTCAGCAGCAACGCAGGCGCGTCCAAGGACATGAAAGAGGCACTTATAGTAAATCCGTACGATCTGGAGGAGATATGCAATGCCATGGAAAAGGCTCTGGGAATATCCGGCACATATGACTA
>JAKBQS010000011.1 GCA_021835105.1 Microcaldota archaeon | reverse complement strand
CTACAAATACGACACCTTCATACTCTTCCTGAGGAACTTTCACGTATTCAATGGGTTCTGCTTCCCAGAGACCTGCTTTATACCATTTCTTGGTGCCGCAAGCGCAGAGGGATACTCGAGCATAACCATATCCTATGACTACTTTTACGGCTACTTCTTTAACAGGTCAGTTATGCCGTCCCTGGCAATAGAATCCACCTTCATATTCTACATATTCTTTACCCAGATGATACTCGTATTTATACTACTCTTCCTCTGGCCTTACCTTCTTGCCGCAGGAATGATACTCCGCACAAACATGCTAACTAGAAGGGCCGGAGGCACAATAATGGCAATGGTAGTCGTGGCTATGACAATATATCCTATAATATTCATGTTCGAGTATTCCTCGCTAAGCAACACCTCAAGCATCACTCCGATAGGCTCAAGCACCATACCTGCGATGACTCCTCTTTGCGGCAGGGTGGTAAGCGGCAGCGATAGCGGTGCGCTATACTGCTACACGAGTGCAAATAAGCTCCAGAATGGCATACCGCCTACAATCTCCGGTCCTATAAGCGCATGTGCGGGAACATTCCCCCCCTCATCAGGATCAACAGGGACATCCTGCTATTACAAGAGGCCTATAAGCTTTTACGTATTCCCCAAGGCAAAGGACATAATTAACCTTGATTTCTACTATCCTCAGGATATCCTTCCTTCAGAGATGGAGTATGCCGTGTATTTTCTAATTCCAGGGTTTAGTTTCTTCGGTCTCCTAACTACCTTGTTCTCAAGCGCATTTGTAGGGTACAGCCTTCCTGTAGGCGCTACACCTGCGCAATTCCATAATGTGGGGCCCATAAATGTGGCTTACACAACGTTCGGTCTGATCCATCTTTACGGCATAGAAGCAGTGAGCGGAGTTATAATACCGATCCTTAACCTCATACTTGTCATATCCGCAACGATGGGGCTCTCCTACCTGTTCGGAGGAGATGTAAATATAATAGGGTTATCGAGGTTCGTATGATGAGAAATTACCACGCCCTCGCCGCGCTATTGGTCTTTTCTACCCTATTGCTCCAGGCGCACGCAGGATCCACTAGCGTCTTCTTCCCGGACCTCTTCAAGTGCAGCTCGCTCTTCCAAGGGTACAATGGGCTAGGGAACACAGGTCCGACCCTGATAAGCAAATCGCTAATACAAGCAAGTTCGTACAGCACAATACTTCTAGTCTCTGCAATGATCATACTCATGGTATTTATCGTTGTTGGATTGGTATACGCGATAGGCTTCGCATTCGGCATAGAAAAACTTAAGACAATTGCAAAATCAGAGATGCTAGAAGGTCTTATCAACCTTATAGCAATCGTGCTGATACTGGCAGGCCCGATAGCCCTATATCCTGGCGTTGCGTTCATCGCTAATATCGCCACCCTGGGGTCATCCGGAGCCGCGGCGCCCAGTGGAAGCCCTCTCTCCGCGATGACCGCGCTCTATACGAGCACCTGCACAAACATATACACGAATTTCGTGTACAACGCGCTATATAACGATTACCTCGGAGTCGTCGAGAATCTCATATACTACCATACCCTGTCTTCGGTCGTAATAAACCTCATGCCCAATAATTTCGGAATAACATTCGCACCATTCGGCGGGGCTAAGCTAATCCAGACCACGCTCTGGATACAGGAATCCACGCTCCTTACTGTGGGTGTCATGGGCATATCAATGATAATACTTCTTCTCTTCATATATTTCTTCATCCCAATCTTCCTCTATCTGGGAATAATCCTGCGCTCAATACCTTGGACAAGGGCGGCAGGCGGAACCCTCATGGCGCTGTTCATATCCTTCTACATAATATTCCCTGCGATAGTCTACGGCATATCCGTAGTCTTCTCAAGCCCCAACTCGCCCATATGCAATACCGCTGCGGGAGGGGCTGCTACTGTGGGCCCTTGCTCCTCAACTGCCTTATTGTCGGATCCATTGGGGGAAATCGCCAAATTCTTATTTACGGTACTCTCCCTTAACCTGGTAAGCCTGAACGGGCAGCTGCTGAACGAGATAGGCACTTTCATAAAGGCAGTCTCGTTCCTGGGATTCCAGGCGATAGGGTTCGTGATTGCAATTATAATATGTTACGATATACTAGAGATACTTGGGGATCTACTTGGGGCTCCATCTCTACAGAGCTCAAAAGTCCTTAGCAAGATGATATGATGCTTGGCCAATTTGCATATGTATACGTCCTTCTGGGGAGCTGCCTCGCCAACGCTACGAGTTTCTTCTCGACCCCTTACCTATTCTGGTTCCCAATAATAATCGTCGCATCTCTTGCGGTAATAACAGTGCTTATCCTCATATTCATGCTTGCCCCTCTGGCTGGAAGGAGCGACATAAGGGTTTGGGTGAGGTCTAAGATCTACGACTCCTTGTTTACCATAATACTGGTATTCGTATTCGTATTTGTATCTGGATTCATATGCTCTGCCCAACCGGCTGCAATCTACAAAAGCGTGGGCCTTCTCCCGCCTGCATGCCAACCGGCTACAAATACGCCATATGGCGCATCGATAAACACGTTCTACGGGCTTGCGCTATGCAACGTATATCAGTTTAATTCTGATTTTGCAAATTTTGCACAGGTAGTATACTACCTCGCACTTCTAATTGCATTCTCCCCTGGAATACACGTATCAATACCATTCGTCTTCTCCAGCATATCCTTCAGCTTCAATCCCGTAGGGTCAATATATCCGGTATTTCACTACATATCACCTTACATGCAGCTCGCATTCATACTCTTTTTGGCAGAGCAGATGCAGCTTCTCCTTATTGCAGCTTCCCCGATACTCTTCTCAATCTTCATGACCGTTGGCCTAATAGGAAGGGCATTCGGGATAAGCAGGACATTTGGCGGTGCAATGATAGCTTTCGGATTGGGCATAGGCATAGTATATCCGCTCTTAGTTACAGTCTCATACGGATTCATAACATTTGCCTTGAGCAATATCAACATAGGCGCCCTGCTCCTCAGCTGGAGCACGCTGCTCACCTTCCTCTTTACGCTTGTAGTCGGTGTCGCTCCGGTGTATGCGTTTATAAATGTCATACTGCTCTATGTAGGATTCATAATAATGGGTCTGACCCTGATTCCACTGATGAACTTCATAATAGTTGACACATTCATAATAGATTTCTCAAAAGCGATAGGGGAGAGAATGGATTTTATGTCAATACTTACAAGCATAATATGAATGATAGCCATGAATAAAATAGGAATGATTATAATATTTGGAATATTCCTCTCTGCATCAGCCTCAAATGCAGCCTCCCTATTCAACTACTGTGCCACAGGCGGATTTGTCAAGGTAACTGCTCCATGGTACTGCAGCAGCATAAACCAGCAGGTGATAAACTCATGGGACAAATGGTCTCCAGTGGTGCTGGTGGTCATGATGCTCTCGTTTGCCATAGCCGCCGCAGTCTTCATGACTGCAATGATATTCAAGAACGAAAGGCTGCGTACATTTGCAATAGGTGAGATGTACGAAGCGACAGCAACGGCTGTAATTGCGGTATTCTTCCTTCTCATAGCTGCCACTCTCTTCGGCGCATTTACCGCAACAATAACGGGCCCAATAGACCCGTATAATGCATCCCTATCATACATATCCACTACAATAAACGCCACCCAGAATCTGGTTGTGCCTATGCTGAACGATGCGGTGGTAGATGCGTTCTATGCGAGCTTCAGGCTCACCGTATGTGTGCCTAACGAGCTTGATCCCCTCGAGCCGCAGTGTTACCAAAACATAGGTAAAGTACTTACCGTGCCTATAATGATAAACTTCTACTGGCCAGTGACAACAGTAGTTGGGCTAATGATAGATGCCCTAATATCGCTATACGTGCAATACTACATAATATTATTCTTCATGTATGCGGCAATACCTGTCTTCCTTATCCCGGGCATAGCCTTTAGGGCCCTCCTTCCTACGCGATCATTTGGGGGCATGATGATGGCAGCTGCAATAGGGTTCTACTTTATAATGCCAGTACTATTCTCAATAGCATACTACTTCACATCGGCATCGCTGACAAGCCAGCTAAGCACCATAACAGCATCAGTAAACAAATACAGCGCAGGGAATGGGGCACAGCAGAACGCAATATCCCCGAGCTCCCCTCTCGTGCTTGACGTCCAGGAAGCCAACTCTGCATTCAGCTCCTTCTGGCTCTCGACGCTCTTCTTCCCCACTCTGATAATAGCCATAACTTACTCGACAATAGTGCAGATGGGGGAGATAATAGGCGGAATGGCAAGAACATCGGGAAGATTAAGGCTTGTAGTGTAACCAAGCATGCCGCGGGCATTTTCCTGCAGAGGCTGCACCATACCGCATTTTTCGTTCAATTTCCATCAACCAAGCTACTTTAAATATCAGAAAAAAGAGAATAAATATTGCCTAAAGTGGCTAAAGGTGAACGCATGGTATTTGCAAAACGTCATACTGGAGTTGAGAGGAAAGAGAACAGCGCAATAAACGGCATACCTTCATCTCTTGCACAATCGGAAAGGCGCATGCTAGAACTGCAGCGTATGTTGCACAACATAAGCGAGGTTCATAGCGGCAGTATCGATTCGAATCTAAAGTTCTCTTTCGGTGAGCAGCGCCTGAGCGTATCCGAAGTCCTCAGTGAATTTGTAGGGCCGCTTGCGGATACCGATAAGATAGATGCTGCGGCAAAGCACATCGCAGCAGTGAATCTCAGCATGTACCTGAATGTGCTCGATAACAGGGAAAACCCAAATCCGCTCCTCGCTAAGATGGCAGACAACAACAGGAGAGCAGAATCGCGATTTATCAACGACAAGGAGCTCAAAGAATCCGGAGAGAACAAGGTCATGCGTGAGAGGCTGTCCAGATTCAGGAAGCTCGAGAAGATGATAGGGGAAGACCTTCCAAATGCGCACGCCCTCACAATAGGCGCGCCTACAGGGAAGCGGCTAAAGGCCGAAGAGAACCTGGTCAACCTCTTGAAAGAAATGGCACTAAAAGACGATTTCAGGGAGATGTACAAGGCGCTAATAGACCTTGCCGCGTCTCACGAGACCCTCTCGGTGGCATCTGCCGCTGTCAAGAAAATGTCCGCGCGCGGAGAGGGTATAGAAGCTGCAAAAACCATGCTAAGGTCATACATAAGCGCTCAGAGGGATAATGTCGCATCAATATCCTCGCCTACTCAAGCTAGACAGGATCCGCCTACACTTGAGATGCCAAAAGTAACCACTGATACTCCGCAAGCGGCAGTACTCTCAGCTGCAACGCCTGCAGAAGCTGCAGTGCTATCAGAATCAAAGAAGGAGTACCACGAAACGATTAATGAGCTCTTCTCCGGAGTGGCCAAAAATGTTAAGGATCTGGAAGACAAGCTAAAAGCAGGAATAAGCATACACGATCCAGGAGTGGCTGATTCTATAAGAAAGGCAAACGAATCCAATCTGCTCCTTTTTGCAGTGGTGCATACGTTCATGGACAGGTTCAAGGATACGCTTCCGAAGGATGAGATTGGTGCAATAGAAGACATGCTTCTAAACTCCAACCAGCACTTCCATAACCTATCAAACTCGACTGGTGGCATGGTAAAAGTAAACATCATAAACATAGGCAACGCCATAAGGAGCCACAACAACGAGCTTCACGAAAAGCTCATGGAACTGCATGGCACCCACGGGCAGATTGGCACGCAGGCTGGAGATGCATTCGAGTCTAGAAAAGAACTCCTTGCATTCATAAATGGCGAGTACAGGTCTAAATATCCCGAGCTGATGCAGGAACTGGAGAAGGTCGGGGTAGATACCAGCACATTCATGAATGAGTATGTAAGGCATGTGTTTGACATAAGCGCATCCCTCAGATCCGTCTCGAGAAAAGCAGGCACTCAGGAGCAGACAGACGCATCACACGAGGAGAGCCCTGCGGTATTCTCCCCATAATAACCATATAAGCATTACGAGGCGCTCCGGCTTACATTGCAGACAAAAGCTAAACCATGCCGCTACGCGTCGTAATATCTTTTTAACTGCTGTTATCGTCTAGCTTCTTTTTCATCTTCCCTAATCTATCCTCCTTATCTCTCAAGCTCTCTTTAGTATCTGCGTCTTCGCCATAGCCCTTTCCCGCACCCTTGTTTCTAGCAGCCTCAACCCTATCCTTCTCAGTCTTCCAGTTCCTCCTGAATCTTCCTGGCAGATTATTTGCCGCTGGAGCTGCCATATCATACCTCACCATCCTGCCAGCCGTTTTTACCCCTTTGATAGTATTTGTATCGCTAACCATTCTCTTTGCCTTTCCCCATGCGTTCTCTCCTTCAAGAGGAATTCCCTTGTTTACATTATCATATATGCTGCCTAGTTCCTTCTTCGCCTGCGATTCGCTTATGCTTCCTGCCCTAAGCTTTGAGACTACTTGATTTTCCCTTGCCTGCGCTTCAGCATAAACAGTAACCCCCGCAGCCGCCTTTGCGATGTTTCTATCGTATACTTCACCGCTTCTGCGCTGCACCCAGCTCTTTCTATCCAGTGCAACATCTGGTCTTGTTATCCCAGTATCAATCCTGTCGCTCTTGAATGGAACCTTTACCTTTATAGTCGTCCCTCTCTTAATCCCCTCAGATCCTTTTGCAGGCATCTTCTCAAACTTCTTTCCAGTCCAAGTATGCCTTAAATAATCGACATTTCCCGTCCGCTTGTTATGCGCCTTTTCTATGGCACTCACCCTCTCAGCTATAAGCGGGCTGTACGTCCCAGTTTCCTTCAGTTTCTTTATACTTGAGATTGCACTCTCTATATGCTTCCTGGATGGATCGCCTTTAGGGAGCTGGTCCCTTATGCTCTCCAGCTTTTTTATGCTCTCATCATGCGCCTTTGTCTGCGATGCAAGCTTATTTATCCTCTCCGCTTTGCTGCCTCTCCCTCTCATCTTCGCAAATATCAAGCCGGCAGGAGTAATAGAAGTGGCCTGACTGAGCACATGCTTACCCACCATTGTCACTCCTGACCTGTCAGACACGCTCTTAGCCTTGCCACCTACGTATTTAGCCGCCTTTCCTGCTTTTGTTGCTGCAAGCACATTCTTTGCATTTACTGTGGCCCTTCCGGTAGCCTTTCCCGCTGCCCTCACATGCCTAACTCCGAACAAGTTCATGAATTGCGCCTTCTTCCTCGAAGCTGCGCTGGGCGACTTCACCGTAGCCACTCCTGCTCTTGCCATTGCCCCTTTCACCGCGGCTGACTTCCCCTGCCGCAAATCCCTCATCTTATTGTAAGTGCTCCCTGGATTCCATAAACCTCCAGTTACGGTAAACTTCTGCGGGAAGAATACCATAAGCACGCTAAATGCTCCCTTGCCCCTCAAAGATCCCTTAGACCCTGTCCCTATCCCTGCAAGTGTCGCAATCCCAAAGAGATTGAATATGCTGTATCCTCTCATGGTGGCCCCTGCTGCAACTAGGAGAACAAGTATTACCAATATCGGTATCAGCGCAGGTATGTATCCGAACGAGAGTAGCGCATATACGAGCAGCGCGAAATACAGCATCATATCACTAATAATACTCTTTTCTCATTTAAATAACTAACCAACACATAAAGCAATGCCTAATACGCCCTCCCAAGCAAGCCAGCATAATATTTATAAGCTGTTAAATGAGTAAGAGATATAATAAAACACAAAGTGGTCCATTTGCCTTTCGATAACAAAAGCATACTCTTCATGGCCTTTTTCCTAATATCCCTTGTCTTGGTAATCGTGCCGGTTGAGGTAAATGTCGGGTTCGCTATAAGATTCGTACTTATACTAGTTGCCCTGTTGCTAGATATAGCGGCATTCTCAACAAGATACTATACCTATTTCATGATGAAACTCTTCAAGATGAAGGGGAGAACCGTGGTGCTTAATAGCGACGACCCGTTTATCCTTGCACCATCCGGAAATGCAATAATATCAAGGGACGGATCCGTGGTGTATGCAAGTGCTTTTGTGAAGATACCTGTGTATAGATCGGCAACAGAGATGACAAACGAAGAGAAGGTCGAATTTTCATCCCTATTTGGGCGTATTGCCTCAATATCAAAGACCCCTGTAAAGATATCATCGCAGCTTTACGTGATTAACAAAGACGAATACATAAACAAGATAACCATGAAGCTCAACCAGGCAGAGGAAAAGTACTCGGCAAGCGAGAACGACAAGACAACGCCAAGGAATATGGCAGAGAGGATTAGGGGTGAGGTTACCATGTGGCGAAACCTCCTTGATAATGTAAACAGGTCCCAATCAAAAGCACTCCTGGCATACGCAATGGTAACAGGATCCGGAGGCACAGAGGAAGAGGCAGTAAACATTGCAGTTCAGGATGCGGAGGAGATAGCCTCCGGGATAAGCGCAATACTGGGCATAAGCACTGATCTTGTCTCAGGAACTGAGCTACTCACGCTTATAGAGCCGGATTACATGATACCAACGGCAACGATAAGCGAGAGAATAAGGCAGAAGACCATGGAAGAGGGCATGTAGTGGTGATTATATGGTAGATCAGGAAGAAATGATGTATCTTGCAACAACCATACTGGTTGCGTTCTTGGTTCTGGTAAATGCGAACGCAAGCATCTTTGGCCCATTCGTTATACCGGTGGTGATATTCGCGCTTCTTGCGATAGTCGCAATACTCATGATAAACTATGCCGATTTTATAGCATTTCCGCTCTTTACCACTATATTTGGCATATCCGTTATACCTGGAAAAGGGTACATAATACCTAAGAATGAGACTGCAATAATCAAGTACACAAACGGGCTTTACTACGCGACAGGGTACATAACCGCAAATCTGTACAAGTACGTATTCACCGCACAGAACCAGGGTTCAAATGAGGAGACGGAGATTGCCACGGCAACAGACAGGTGGGAAAGGGCGATAATGAGCATAAACTTCCCGTTCAAATTCAATGTGATAAGCACCGCACTTGACATACAGGCATACAGGGACGAAGTCGAGTCAAGGCGCGGCCTTCTTGAGTTCCAGCTGGCAAGGGAGATGAACTCATCGAATCCAAGCACCATGACAATAAACGAGCTTCAGAGGAAGATAAACATAACTCAGATGAGGATAGAGCGATTGGGAAACGGGGAAAAGCCGATAAACACCCTGATGTATGTTGAGACTACCGCTGTGGGAATAAGCGAGAAAGAGACACTTGATCTCCTGAACAACCAGATAGCCCAGCTTCAGACGGTTATGAATGTCTTCGATCTTAGCATGTCCAGGATATCAGGAAGGGAGCTGCAGATGCTTTACAAGATGAACTATTCCCTTCCGTCAGGAAAAGATTTCGATTCCATGTTCCAGAAGCAGAAGTAGTTATATTTGTTATATGATAGATAAATAGCATGATTGCATGACGCTGCTGAAGATACAGAATATGATGTCAAACGAGCTCTCAAAGAGGGCTTTCCTGAGCCGCCCTCCAGAGCCGCCGCACGAATTCCTCCTAAATGACCCTACAGATTCAATATTCATAGGTATAACCAAGCTTTTCGGAGTTCCTTTCACATGGACATATGCTAATGTCACGAATCCACACATAGCGGTAGTCGGAATAACTGGATCAGGTAAGAGCTTCTTCGTGAAGACATTCCTGCTGCGTGCCAGTTACGTATGGAATACAAACGCAATAATAATAGACTGGGCGGGAGAGTACAAGGGCTGGGTAAAGCAGAGTGGAGGTACAGTGGTATCTCTCGGCAAAGGGGACTACATAAACATACTTGATCTATCTGGAATGAAGCCCCTGGATAGGGCAAAGCAGATCTCAAACGCCTTAGACATACTTACGGATATAACAGACTTTCCGGAGCAGCGCAGATTAACAGTCGAGGCGATAGAGCAGGCATATGTGAATTTCGGCTTCGCTATGGCCTCGGTTCCAGATCCAAACAGGGATGCGCCCACGCTTAAGGACGTTACTAAACTGCTCGAGGAGAAGCTTCAGGAAGGCACCTACCAGTATCCTGCTGAGCTTGAGAACGCAATATACAGGCTGAGGCAGTTCTCTAGGGAAGGTGAGGATTACTTTGCAAGGAAGAGCACCATAGACATAGGCAAGCTCTCAAACTCTGGCCTGGTTGACCTTGACCTGTCAGGCCTTCCTGACGAAAAATTCAGGGCTCTTGCAGCGCTCTTCATACTGCAAACTCTAAAGGAGAAGATGAGGGTAGAGGGGTGGAGTGCGTCAAAAGGGATAAAGGCACTTGTTGTTCTAGATGAGGCATGGAAGATAGCAAGCGACGAAAGGAGCGACGCCATAACCATAATAAGAGAAGGAAGGAAATACCAGTTCGGGCTTATAGTTGCGTCGCAAAACCCTACCGATGTCAATGAGACAATATTCTCCAATGTCGGCACTACTATAATGCTGCGCGTCAGGTTTGAGAAGTTCATAAGCTACCTGCAAGGGTCCCTGAACTTCTCCAACTTCATGAGATCCGAGATAAGCAAGTTCGGCGTGGGACAGGCCGCTATAGACATGTCCTTCCAGACATCAGTCCAATTTCCAAACGTCTTCATACTCGACAGGATAGTCGGCGAGATACCTCTTGACGTATACACGCTGACAGTTGCCGATATACTTAATGACAATGAGCTTGCCGATAAGAGCATACCGAGGGATTACTCGTTCGAGAAGATAGATCTGAATTCAAGGTTTGTCCAGATGAATCTTGCATCAGACACTATAACGAAGCTGTTCGCTGCCCTTGACTCAAAGAACAGGATAGTCGATATGCGCACACTTGTGCAGATATTCCTCAAAGAAAACGTCAATAAGGAGACCATACTGCTATTCATGAGGAGCATAGGCCTGCCAGATACGATAATAAGCAGGGCTCTTATAATAAAGTAGGTGGCATTAGTTGGCATCGACATTCACCATAAAGCGCATAAATCTGAAGAGGGCAATGGCTATTGCAGGCATCAGCGAGAAGAATTCAGAGGCAGTATTCGCATCGCTTAACAGGATGCACAAGCATGTAAATGCAGTGGCGTTCGCAGGAATGCTCCAGAAGTCTGGCGCCAAGAGAAAGGACATAGAAAACATCCTAAGGCGGATTGGCATAGACGATGTCTCGATAACCTCGATATTCAATACGCTGGACGAGGAGAAGATAAAGTCGACGTTCGGCAAGGTTGTAGAACTCAGCGTGGACATGTGATATTATGAAAGCCAAGAAGGTATCGATGTGCATCGTATGTGGGAAACCAAAGAAAGGCATAGCCGTGCACGAAGACCATGTAATTTTTGCGATAAGATGGTTCAAGACAAACGTAACAAAGAATGCAAACAACAATGAGCTGGTCGTGTGCAAGGAATGCTATCCAAAATACGCCAAAGAAAGGCGCAGATACACATCTAGGCTTGGCCTTTACATAGGGATAGGCATAATATTCGCAATACTGCTTTTAATCTCTGATCCGTCAATAGGATCCTTTATAGCGGCAATAGGCGTGCTCATCTTCCTCTATGCGCTTTCCCTGTTGAGCTACATACCGCGCCTGGAGGTAGAAGTGCAGAAGGGAATCGACATCGGTGCAGCAGTTTCCACCAGAGTGCAGAAAGATGGCAAATTGCAAAATAATAAATAAACCTATTGTTAAGTTATAGTGGTATACTTGCCCGACGAAGCACCTCCACTACCGCGCGTGGAAGAGATCGAGTTTGACGGAACTGTCTCTACAAGCCTAGATGCAATACTGCCAAAGATAAAGTCCATACCGTACTACTCCATAACATTTGACGGCAGCGAGATAACATTGGTCAATGTCGAGAGCAGGAACATAAACAAGAAGCCGTATCTGTTCTATATAATAAAGATATCGCAGGACAAGCTCAAGATAACATTCTCAGTTCCGCAGGATACCAGCGAGAACCTGAGAAAGGCCACTGTTATAAAGAATACGGCTTCGCTTCTTTCAATGATATATTCCGACTTCAGGATTCAGGAAGGCACATTCTTCCAGTATGTGGACTCTGTGATAGACAACATGATCTCCTCCCTATCGCAGAGCTACAGTTCCATATTCAACAAGTACGACGCACTTCTATCCGAATACAAAGAGATAAAGCGGCTGAACATAGAGCTCTCAGCATCAAACAGGAACCTCACGATACAGAGCGCAGCCCTAAACGAGGAGAATAAAGCGCTCAAGGACCAGCTAAGCAGCCTTAAGAAATACTCTGACGAATCCCTGATGGCGTCCATACAGGACTGGATCCAGGTGCACGGCAGCTCTATAGACATAAATGAGTTCTCAAAGGCGTATACCGTTCCTCCGTCCAGGGTGGAGCAGATACTTGACAAGATGGTATCCATGGGATATCTGGAGCTAAAGAGTTGAAGCACAAATGCCTGGAAAATACTACGTGACAATAAACAAGAAGTTCGCATACGTGAAAGTATACCGAATAATAAAGAAAGCGGGGGAGACGAACGACATATCCAAAAAACTATCCGGCATTCTGCAAAATTGGATAGATAAGAAATTTCCTAGGAAAGGGGCAACATGAAGTGTAAATTATGCCAGAAGTAAAAAAGAAGAATAACAAGCTGATTCTTGTAATTGCAATTGTAGCTATAATATTCATAGCAGTAATGCTATTCTACCTATCCGCAACAGTCAATGTGATAACGCAGAGCCTGCACCAGCAGAAACCTAATATAAATATAACCATACTTCCAACCTTGGGCATATCCTCGCGTGGCTACGCCTTTTCAAACAACGCCAAGTATGTCGACGCATATGCGCTTATCAACTACTCGTTCATAAACGCATCAGATGCAAATATAACGCTATCCTCATATACGAAGCCCCCAGAGCCATTCATATACTTGGTAAATATCGAAAATTACTGCTATAAATGCTTCTTCAACGAGCAGTCTTTGTACTCCCAGATAAGCACGGACCTGCGTGCGCACGATATACTTCGCAACTCAAGCATGTTCAACTACATAAACATAAACGACGTACGGCAGATACCAGAGAACTCGATAGTTATAATACCCTCCGGTCTTCTGCCTCTTCCTCTGACTCCAAGCTCAGCCAGCGACAACTTTACGATACTCAACCTCCTCTCCAGGGGGGACAGCATAATATACATTGGCAATAACTTTACAGAATCAGTGACATTTGGAGGCATAGCGGTAATAAACAACCAGAGCGTCGCAAGCGAGATACTATCCGCAAAGCTTAATACCACAACAGTAAACGCTTCGGCCCAGCCGATTAATAGCATAATATTCAACTCGCCGCTCTTCGGCTTCCAGGACGGCTACTTCTACGGTGACATAACAACGCAAAATTCCCTAAACGGCACGTTAATCGCCTTCAGCAACTATCCCTCAACCGCATGGAAAAATCAGTCTTCCATGGCAATGGACATTGCGAATGTGATAGATTCGAAATACTGGCTGAACAGGATAGCTTACGGGTACTCAAATCTTACCATACTTAACAACAGCCGTGAGACCGCACTCATAGTAACAGACCAGAAGCAGGTGTCTTTGGGAAACAACACTACATCCGAACTCAACAATTCATATGCGCTTCTTACCGCACGCCTTTACAACAACGGTACGTACGCTGAGCTCAATATTCCATTCAGGATGAATTTCTCCCTAAATGGCGAGGTGAAGATGTCCTCATCGGTAGGCGAGACACAGACAATACCTATAGACCTGAGCGTGTACAACCTGACAGGCACCTACAACACATTCAGGGCAGTCCTCCTCAATTCCAGCCTGGATCCCATATCAACAGGGCTTGTGGGCGATTTCAACAAACCCTTTGCGGTAAGCATAGATCAGGCATTCAACTTCGTACCGGGTTACTACTTCGTAGAACTCCTTGATGGCAACAACAACCTCTACGCAACCGGAATAACATATCTGGACAACACTACAATAACGCCCGTAGCAATAGACTTCAAGAATGCCACATTTTCATTCTTCACGCAGAGCAACAACATAACCCTAAACAATGTGCCATACTCCGTTTCCCTAAACAATCTCTTCGAGCAGAACGGCACGATACGGAATGGTACAATAACTTATGACCTTCCAAAAGGCACCATACTCAGCCACGGCAACGAGACGTTTGTATTTGAGATAATGGGCAAGGTGTACACGTACATAAGCCAGTATAGCTCTCCCACTTCTGGCGGGAATACGCTCTACATAGAATTCGGTATAGCAATAATAGTGGTAGTGTTCCTGAACATAATGATAAGACCTGAGCTCCCCGATGACTACTACATAGACCTTCCGGATTTCACAACATCCAAAAAGGCCAGAATAAAGGAGCAGCCACAGACTCTAATAAGCGTCTTCGATTCTGTAAACGCAAGGTATCGCTGGAGATACATGCCCCTTACAGTTGAGGAATTCAGGTACGGAATAAGCAACGGAGTAAGGCATGAGAATGTCCCGATATCGATAACCCAGCAGAATGCCTATACGGTGCTGATGGCTCTCCAAAGCGCAGGCCTAGTTGTAGGGATGGACGACTACTTTGCACCTGTATCATGGGAGGAGAAGTCGAGACACGATATAGAATACCTTGTGGTATTCAGAAAGCTAAGGGACTTCTGCGTGGCTGGTGCCATGCTCTTTACCGAGTTAGACCAGAGCGACAAAGCCGATATGGTGATAATAAAGTCTGGTGTGCAGTACAACGTAGTGATATATTCGGAAAAATCATACATAAGGCCCTTTGCTGTAAGCAGCAGGCAGAAGACCATGATAGCATTCCTCAACGAAGAGGCCAAGGAGGAATTCCTCGGGAAACTCTACTCTTCTTACGACAGCAGCGCGGAGATAATAAAGGCAGCCATAGCCTACTCTTATGTGAAGCTGGTAGACACAAGCAATACTGATCAGCTGGTATTCTAGTTTATTCCTCCTGCTCTCTTACATCACTGCTGTCTTCACTCTCATTTGCTTCCACATCTTGCTCCGCATTCCCTCCAAAAAGCCTGCTGTACTTTGTATCTATCAGCTTCTTAAGCGATACCTCTATCTCTGCCCTGTCCTTGCCGGATATCTCAGATATGTCCGAAGCGAGCTGGCCCACGTAACGCATTATCATGTTATACCTCGATTCCTGTATCGATTTGGCCCTCTCTCCGCGCACATACCTTTCAATATCCTTTGCGCACGCCATAAGCGCAAGGCGTATCTCGCCTATTATCTCATCCTCATGAGATATCGCCTGCTTTCCCACGCCTGAGTAAGGTATATATACGCTGGACACATTCACCATTACGCTAAGTGGCTGCTCCTCAAAATCCGATATTCCGTATCTCCTCCATTGTATGGTGTTTACCGCTTCGGTAATCGCACACGCAGATCCGTCAAATAATAATGGCACCTTGTTTGCAAACCTTATCACCGAGCTTCGCATCCCATCTTCAGATACCTTTCCAGCATCTCCTCCATACGCTATCCCTGCCTCAACTACGAATGGTATGCCTCCCCTAAAAACAGAAGGTCTGCGCTCAACAACAGCCACATATGCGGGGTTCAGTATATTCTTTATGGTTGCTTCTATCTGCGCTCTCCCTATAGTGGATAACGAATCCAACTCGGGAGCCATCCATTTTATTTTCCCAAAAGCCTTCACTATCTCCTCCGCCTCTGCCCATGATAAATCCTTCGGGCTCTTCTTCAGGTCTATCCCTGGGACCAGTTGCCCCAGCTCCTCTACTTTTGACCTAGTAACCCTGGAGAATGTCTCGCTGAGAAAAGACGCAACTGTGCGTTCGCCGCTGAAATGGGCGAAATCCACTATGTCATTAACCTGCACTCCGAGCGGATGCGGTTTTATCTGCTTCGGTCTCTTTGGTATCTCTCCTGAAGATCTAGGGAAGAATGCCTCCTTCCCATCAGGTTCCACGAGAGTTATGGAGACGTGCGGGTTTGAGAGCGCAGTTCTCTTTATGTATTCATATACTCCATGGTCGCTCCTCTCGTATTTCACCTCCCCAAGCTCTGCAGTAATCTCAAGGCCCCTGAACCCGTCGCTGAGTTTCTCCAGGTTTTCAACTATGGGCTTATTGGTCTTTATCTCTATGGTTACATCGCACGAATAAGACTGCCTCTCTGTGCCAGAGTGCACATGTATTGGCTTGCCTGTAGTCATCCTTGAAAATAATGTGCATCCTGCAGCGCCTATTCCCTGCTGCCCCCTCTGTTGTATGTATCTGTGGAATTTTGTTCCGGAAAGGACCTTCGCGAGTGCGCTTCCTACAAGCTTTTCAGGTATCCCAGGTCCGTTATCACGCACCGTAACAGTATACTTGGTCTCATCAATCTGCACTACAGTAACTCTGATCTCAGGCAATACGCCTGCCTCCTCGCATGCGTCCAGCGAGTTGGTCACGTACTCATGAACAGCCGTAGTAAGGGACCGCACCTTGCCTGAGTATCCGAGCATCTGGCTGTTCTTCCTGAAAAATTCTGATACAGACTGCTCCTTGAATTCCTTGAATATCTCGTCGGCGTTCATCTCATACACCAAAGCGCGAAGACGTCTTCTTCTTTTTCTCAAGTTCCATTGCCCTGTAGGCGTTGCTGTGCATGCCCCCTCCTACAAGAATGCGCAATGCAGCCATTGCTACTTCTATCTCATCCTCTGTTCCTATTACGCCTACCCCATTTCCATACACGGAGAGCGCAGCCCCGCTGAATTCCTCTATGCGCTTCTTCGTCTTGCCGTTGCTCCCTATTATCCTTGCCTTTATCCTGCGTATCTGCTTATCATTGGACAGCGCGTCTTTGAGGTTAAGGTACTTGAAGAAATAGCTCTCCGCAAGAAGCCTCATGGCCTCTGCAATGCTGAATCCTCTGCCGTAGGCCATGAGCACATTCCTTGCAACATACTCCCAGTATCCATCACCGTCGATCAGCACGTCGTTGCCGTCCTCGACCTCTATCCTGCACTTAAGCGCAGCCTCGAGCTCGCTCACTTTCTTCTTATCGAGCAGTGCGGCTCTCTGCCTAGGTATTAGTATCCGTTGCATGCAAGCACAACACTCTATTATTCAACGAAGGCTTTAAAAGCATTTTTAACTAAAATAGGTTCGTAAAGGCATCAACTATTCCTGAAAAGCGCCATATGGTGCCAAATTAGCGGAATTTATCCCTAAGCTTTAAATACCTTATACCTCATAGATATGATTCAGTCATGAATGTTTCATGATTTAAACGGGAAAGAATCACGATGGGGTTGCGTATGTCTCACGAGGACAGATTAAAACAGATAAGGGAAGAGCTTCTTAAACTGCAGGTGGAGCTCCGTGAGCTGCAAACCGAGGATACTTCTGGCAAAGATGAAAGAAAGCAGATATCAGATGACGATATAATAGCGATGTTCAAATACCTAATGGAGGAGCGGCAGAAAACAAACTCCATGTTGGAGGAGCTTACTTCAAAGATAAAGCAGTTGCAGCAGGTAGAGGCAGAGCAGCTCAAGAGCATGAACAATCAGGATGCGCAAGCGCAGAGGCAGCAGGGCGAGCTCAGGCAGATAAGCGAGGTAGCCCTCTCAGAGATAGATTCCAAGATTATAAACTTCGTCCAGACAAACGATATGGTCTCAGCGGACGATGTAAAGGAGTTCATGGGCTACAGGGGAGCGAATGCCGCATGCACAAGGCTGAACAGGTTGCATAAAGCGGGATTGCTGGAAAGATTCCAACTAGGTCACAAGGTTTATTACAGGCTTGATGCTGGCAAGGCGACTAACACAATGATAATCTCTCCCCCACAGAGAGCATAAAAACTAGGGCCTGCCATTCTTCCCAAAATATGGCAGGCCATTCTCTTCCTCAAGCCACCTCAGGTGGCTATGCTAATGCAGCCAAAGAGGGTGCAGGAGATGCACGGATATAAATATGGCTAAGGCTACAAGCACGGCAGAGCCTATCACAACGGCGAATGCCCTGATTTTCGTTATCTTCTGCTGGTTTGAGAGCGCTACTACCAATACGACAAAGCCCCATAGCCATACTATAAGGTTAACGAATGGGACCACGAGCAGGAAGACAAGGAGGGTCTGCGGCATGCTCCCATAAACTACGGCTGAGTAAGTGCGAGAGTACCCTCTTTTAAACTGCCTGAATACGTACCTGCCAAAAAACTGGAAAATCGCTGCGTTAACGAAGAAAGATAGGGGCACAAGTATCCACATGTAAGCAACGAAGAGAGCGAGGAGCGCAAGTACAAAAACAAGTATTCCTGCCCCTGCAAGTATACTGTAAAAAGGCATCGAGCTGAAGAAGAAGTAGGAAAACCCGAATGCTGCTGCTCCAAGCAGGACAACAGCGGCCGCGCCTGCAATCATGGGGATGACGCTTGCATAATAGTAAAATTCAAGCGCATCGAAGACGCCGCTCTTCTCGGCAGTCGCCTTCTCCGGATGAAGCGCTACATTTATCCCGTCTTCAAGCCTTCTGCGAAGATCCATAATAATTATCCGCTGCAAACGATTAATACTTGATACGATGCCCAGGCGCGCTCTGTTATTTAAATATGTAATTAGTACTATCTCTGGTGGTAATGTGTCATTCAAGGAAACGCAGCGCATAAGGTCGATAATAGCGAGGGATAAGAAGGTAATGCTCACCTCCACTAAAGAGGCATACAGCTTCGTCCCATCCCATGGCGAAGGCGAGTTCATATACGACATAGAAGGCAACAAGTTCATAGATTTCTCCTCGTTCATATCCGTTTATAATTTTGGCGTTGGTGGGAACAAGGAGATACGCAAGGCCATAAAAGACCAGGTAAACAAGCTTACGCATGCAGCATCAACAGATTTCTACTCTGAAGAGCAGGTCCTGCTTGCAGAGGAGATGCTCAAGCTTCTTCCAAGAGGATTTGGCAGATTCTTCTTCTCGAATTCAGGCACCGAGGCAAACGAAGCGGCAATAAAATTCTCCAAGCTCTTCACAAAGAGGCAGTACATAATGGCATTTTACAACTCATTCCACGGACGCACCATAGGCGCACTGGGATTAACCTCATCAAAGATTGTGCAGCGCCGCGGCTTCGGGCCTTTCAATGCATCGTTCCATGCGCCATACGCTTACTGCTATAGGTGTCCATTCGGCAAGGAGTACCCTTCATGCGGGCTTGCATGCGTGGACTACATAAAGAAGTACCCCCTAAGCAGGGAGGTTCCTCCTGATGAGATAGCTGCAATAATAATGGAGCCGATTCAGGGCGAA